>JAXDMB010000280.1:0-7356 GCA_034666325.1 Vulcanimicrobiota bacterium | reverse complement strand
GGGAACGGCGGCGTGCGCGACATGATGCCGAGCCAGCCGAACGGATAGCTCAGCTCGAACGTGCGCAGAGCGCTCGGCGGGACCGACGCGCGGCTGACGCCGTGATAGCCGTCGCACCCGGCTACGTAATCGCATGCGACGCGTTCGATGTGGCCGCCGCGTGCGAACGTCACCGACGGGTGATCCGTCGTGAGATCGTGCAGCGCGACGTCCGCCGCCTCGTCGATCAGCATCGCCCCGGCCGCGTCGCGCGCGGCGTACAGGTCTTCGGTGATCGCGGTTTGGCCGTACGCCATCATCTTCTTGCCGGTGTGCTTGTGCGTATCGATGAAGAAGCGCGCGCGTCCGGCCCACGCGATCGCGGTTCCGTCGTGCGGGATGCCTTCGCGATCCATGCGCTCGCCCAGACCCACCTCGCGCAACAACGCAATCGTGCCCGCTTCCAGCACGCCGGCGCGAATGCGCGCCAGCACGTGCGCGCGGGGCTGCCGCTCGAGGACGATGCTCGCGATACCGTTCCGCTCGAGAATATGGGACAGAAGCAGCCCGGCCGGGCCTCCGCCGACGATCGCGACCTGCGTGCGCATGCAACGCATCGTCGGCGATGCGCGCGCTCGATCCTCCGTGAGCTGCGGAACGTCCGAGACGATGCACCCCGCGGGAGCGACCGGCTTCGCGGCGGACGCAGAAGCACGACGAATGACCCGGCGTGGGCCGCGCTCGCGCCCAGCTCGAATTGCTCACATGGGCGACAAAACTAATCGAGCTCGTCAGGCTCCTCGGGACCGCCGCATTCTGAGCGCCCGGACGTAGCCGGCCGTTACGGTCACGATCGCTGCCAGCACGAAGGTTCGATCGATGAGACTTCGGCGGTTGTACGTCCACTCGGCCTTGCCGCCGGCTTCCGCGAAAACGTTCGGGATCCGGCCGCGGCGAAGGTCGTCGAGGACGCCTTCCACGACGTTGATGCGGTCGGCGAGGACCAGCGGAATCCAATGCAGATAGCTGGACTCGCTGTATGCGAACGCAGCGCGGCGGATCGTGCCGCTCAGGCCCGACGGCGGTGTGGACGTTCCGAAAACGGCGGTGAGGTCCGGGCGCTCGATCGAATGAAGAACCTCGACGTCGACCGGCTGCCGTGGCGGCCGCATCCACGCGGCGTTATGCTGATCGGCGTCGAGCCGGCGACGCATCGGATACGTCGGGTCGTTGCTGGGATCGGCGTCGATCTGCCAGCCTTTGATGTGGGCGTCTGTGTCGATCGTGTCTCGCATGTGAAACCTATGCTCTCACGGACGGCGGCAGCAGAACCGGCTTGATACAGTCGTCCAGCTTGGACGCGAAGATCCGGTACGCATCCGAAACGTACTCCAGCGGAATGCGATGCGTGATCAGCGCCTTGGGATTGAGCACGCCGTTGCGCACGTGCTCGATGAGCCGGGGCAGGAGCCGCTTCACCGACGCCTGGTTCGCGCGAATGGTGATGCCCTTGTTCACGACGTTTCCGATCGGCACGAGGGTGCCGATCGGGCCGTAGACGCCCACGATCGAGACGATTCCACCTTTCTTCACCGAATTGATCGCCCAATGCAAGGCGGTTACGGCGCCGCCTTCCAGCAGCAGCTTTCTCCCGAGGATGGTCTGCATGCGGCTTCCCGCGGCGTCCGCGCCGACCGCGTCGATGCAAACGTCCGCCCCGAGCGAGCCCGTCGTGTGCTTGAGAAACACCACCGGGTCTTTGAGCGACTCGAAATTATACGTTTCGCAGGGCGCGTATGTGCGGACGAAGTCGAGGCGGTACTCCTCACGGTCGATGACAATCACCCGCGCCGCGCCGAAGAGCCACGCGCATCGCGCGGCCATGATCCCGACCGGTCCGGCGCCGAACACCACCACCGTGTCGCCCGGTTGAATGCCGCCCATCTCGGCGGCCTGATACCCGGTCGGCACGACGTCCGTCAGAAGCACCGCGTCGTCGAGGTCCATGTCGTCCGGAATCACCGTCGGGCCGACATCCGCGTACGGGACGCGCACGTATTCCGCTTGCCCGCCGTCGTAGCCGCCGGCCGTGTGCGAATAGCCGAAGATTCCGCCGACGGCCGTCGCCTCGGGATTCGACTCGTGGCAATTACCGTAGAGCCCTTCACGGCAAAAAGCGCAGCGGCCGCACGCGATGTTGAACGGCACGAGAACGTGGTCTCCGAGCTGAAGATTCCGCACGCCTGCGCCGAGTTGCTCGACGACGCCGGTGAACTCGTGACCGAACGTCATCCCGACGCGCGTATCGGGCACCAAGCCGTTGTAGAGATGCAAATCGGAGCCGCAAATGCACGATCGCGTTACCCGGACGATCGCGTCTTCGGGATGGAGAATCTCCGGAATGGGCTTGCGGTCGATGCGGACACGATGCGGTCCGCGATAGTTCATTGCGAGCACGAAAGCTTCTCCGGTTGCGTCGGCGTCATCGCTGCGAATCCTCGCTGAGCCAGGTGTGCGCGAACGCTATACCCCGCTCTGCGCGCCGTAGCGCGAGCAACCGCCGCTTCGACAGCTCGCCGAAGGCCCGTTTGGCGAAACCAGCGGGCGGCGCTAGATGTCGACGTCCATCATGTTGTCGAACGGCGTGATGTTGTTGGGATGGTAGTTTTTCAGGTCGCTGTTGTACGCGAACAGATCGACGCGCAGGAACGACACGATCGACGGCGCGTCCTTGATGAACTCGCGCATGATCACTTTGAGGTCGGCGATGCGCTCGGACTGCTCGTAGTGCCCCACCAGCGCGTCCATCGCGCCCTGAACGGTGCGGTTGCACCAGCGGAGATCGTTTTGACCGGTGGGCGGGAACGCGTTGCAGCCGTAGATCGCGGAGTAGTCGCCCAGCGGGTCGGCGGCCCACGCGAACGTGATGACGTCCCACGCGTCCCCGTTTATCACGCCGCCTTTTTGCACCGGCGCGAACATCAGCGCCGCCGGATAGCGGCGCACGTTGAGGCCGACGCCGATCTGCTTCCAATCGTTGCGGACGAGCTCGATCTGCTCGTCGATCTCGGGCGTTCCGGCTCGGGTCGCCACGTTGAGGTCGAGTCTCACGCCGTTCTTGGCGCGGATGCCGTCCGGGCCGCGCGCCCAACCGCCTTGGTCGAGCAGCGCGTTCGCCTTGGCGGGATCGTACGGTGTGGTTCCCATGTCGACGAAGTACGGAGCATTGCGCGGGGTGGCTGCATCTTGCACGATGCCGACGCCGTGCTCCACCTTGTCGACGATCGCTTGGCGGTCGAGCGCCAGCCGCAGGGCTTGCCGCACGAGCGGATCCGAAACGGGCGGGTGCGTCACATTGAAATCATAGTGGCTGTAGGCGTAGCTCGGCTGCCGGAAAATCGCATACCCGGGCAGCGCCTGAATGCGCTCGAGATACGCGCCGCTGAACTGATACCACATGTCCACGCCGTGCGATTTCAGTTGCGACAGCAGCGTGTTGCGGTCGGCGACGATCTTGTACACGATCTTGTCCAGCTTCGGCCGCCCGCGCCAATAGAGGGGGTTGGCGACCAGCACCACTTGCTTCGAACGGTCCCAGCGCTCGAACGTGAACGGACCGATGCCGACGGGCAGCGCGTTGTACGGCACGTCGTTGATGTTCGGATACCGCGCGAGCAGGTGCTTGGGCAGAACCGACGGGTTCGCGCAGCAGCTGGAAAAGTAGGCCACCGTGGCGAGCGAGTACGGCTTTTTGAGGTGGTACACCACCGTGAACTTGTCGGGTTCGTCGACCTTGGCGATCTGGTCGAAGCGGGTGCCTTCGTCGTTGGCCGGATCGTTGACCACGGCGGTGCTGAACACGACGTCGTCCGCATCAAATGGCGCGCCGTCCGACCATTTGACTCCTTTGCGCAGGTGATACGTGATCGTCAGGCCGTCCTTGCTGATGCCGCCGTTCGCCTTCGTCGGCACCGCGGTCGCAAGCTCGGGATACGGCTGGTTGCGCGCGTCCCATTTGAGCAGCCACGCCATGGTCATTTCCGACAGGTTCGCCACGGATGCGAACTGCGAGAGATGCGGGTTCAGCGTGGTGACGTCGCCGCCGTCGGAGATCGTGAGCACGTGCGGCGTGGTCCACGCGTTCGCGCGCCGTGCTGCGACTTGTGCACCGCCCGCGTCGGTGCAAACCGGCAGCAGAAGCGCCGTCCCGAGCGCGAGCGCGGCGCTCTTGCGCATGAAGAAGCGCAACGGCTCGTTGTAAACCATGATGATTACCCCGGCAAAATAGCAAGAGCCGGTGACACCCTCAGCGCACCGGCTCGCGAAAACTCCCGAATTGAAACGGTCTTACGCGCACAATGATGCACCAGCGCGCGCTTCTTGTCAAGGCGACGACGGGCGGACGACCAGCCGCAGGCAGGAAACGCCGCGGGTTCGCAGCGCCGGCGCGTTGTGGTCGTCGCTCGGCCATCACCGGCACCGCGAGGCGTCTCGCGATGAAGGTCGTCATGACGCTTCTCGTGCGCGATGAAAGCATCGCATGGCACGACCAAGAAGCGCTGATCTGGGCGATTCAGTCCATCGGCCTGGAGCACCGCGTGCTCGAATCGCCGATGTGGAATCTTAGCGTCGATCGCGTCGCGGCGGCGCCCGAAGCGCGCGTGTGGAACGGCGGGCTCGCGGATCGTCTGCGCGAAGCGCTTCCCGACGGATCCTCCATTGGAACGGCCGCAAGGCTCCGTGGGCGGCGTGACGCGAGCGCTGCTGCCGCGGTTTAGGAATTTTTCACATGTGGCGTCTAGCCTGACGCGAAGGCCGTACCGGCCTGTTTGCTTTCATTACGATCGGACGGAACCTATGAGACGCTTTCTTTTTTGCGCATTCATCGCGAGCACGGTGCTAGGGTCCGCCGGGATTGCGGGCGCGACCGCGGCGCGCACGCGAATCAACATCGCACCGCTGAACGACTCCGGCGAGACCGGAGCGGCCACGCTGGAGCAGCAATCCGACGGATCGCTGCTCGTCACCGTGCTGACGCACAACGCGGGACCCGACGCGCAGCCCGTGCACATTCACAAGGGAACGTGCGACAACTCCACCGCGATCGCGTTCCGGCTGCAGAACGCGGTCAACGGCAAGTCGCAGACGAGACTCAAAGGCGTCAAGCTCTCCGACCTCACGTCCAGCGCGAACGTGATCAACGTCCACAAATCAGCGAAGGAGATGGGCACCTACGTGGCCTGCGGCCGCATTAGGGCCTGACCCTCAGCGGACGGTACCCTGCTAGGTTCTGTCCCTTGTGTCCGGCACGGACGCGATAGCTCAACGCGCCGTACCGGTTCGACGCCTTTTTCGCAAGGGGAAGACCCGTTGAGCCTTCCAAGTATGCTGTGTGCGAGCACCGTATCGGCCGCTCGCCTCCTCGTATTTACGGTCGGTGAAAGGGTTCGTCGCATGCGTAACTCAGTTGCTGCAGTCTGCGCAGCCGTTCTGCCGTTGGCCGGATGCGGCGGCGGTGGCGGCAGTTCATCGGTGTCGCCGAACGCGAGTTCGTCCGGCGCTTCGACCGGCATGCAGTCGATCCACCTCAAGCTGGTCCTTGGTGGAAGCACGTCGTCCGGAACGCCGTCCGCAAACGTGCGCCGTCCCAAGTTCGTGTCGCCGTCGACCAAAGGTATTGACGTGAAGGTCTACGCGCATGGGAGCACGACCATGCTCAACGAGTCCGAGACCGATATCTCCGGCCCGCCGAATTGCGACAGCTCGTCGCTCCCGCGCACGTGCTCGATCGTCGTGTCGGCGCCGGCTGGGAATGATGGACATCGTGTCGACGACGTACGACGCGGCGCCGGTCGCGGGCTCGTTCGCGAGCGCGCACGTTCTCGGCACCAGCAAGCTGACGACCCAGGTCAGCGCGAACCAGCTCAACGGCATGGCGCTGTACTTGAGCGGCGTGATCACCTCGCTCGGCGATCTCGCGCCGAACGCGTCGGTGCCGGCGGACGGCGCCACGCACACCGTCGGGTTCGTGCTGAACCCCGCGGATTTCGGTGACAACGCGATCAGCGCCGGCGCCAACGACCCGTACCAGAACCCGATTTCCGTGACGCTGGCCGAAACCGGCGGCAGCGGTCACATGCACCTCGTGAAGAACGGCGACAACTCCGGCTTCTCGGCGACGCTGAACTTCTCGACGGACTCCATCGCGGTTTCGTACGACGGCGGCGGCTCGCCGGGCTACGACGGAACCGTCACCGTGAGCGCGGCCGGCGTGTCGCCGTCCGAGATGCTCGTCATCTCGCCGCTGTACGTCACCAGCAGCAGCGGCCTTGCGCTCAACGCGAACCGGACGTTCAGGTTCACCGCGGCCGGTCAAACGGCCAAGGTCGACTACAGCGAAACCGGTGCGCCGGCGGCGACGACGTACATCGCCTCGGCGGCCGAATCGTGCGCCGGTGTCGCCACCGTGTCCGCTCCGGCGGGTACGGGCGTCTCCGCGACGGCGACCGTCACCGCCGTCGCGACGGGCTCGTGCACGATAACCTTTTCCGACGGCTTCAGCCCGCTGACGTGGACGGCGGGCGTGACGGCCGATTCCAGCACGACGGTCATCATCGGCAGCCACACGGTCGGACCGATCGCGTTCGACGATTACGCGAACGGCCCGGTGCAAGGGCAGAACGGCTGGCGTTCCAACGAGTGCGGATACCGCGACGCCGACGCGAACGTCGTGGACACCAGCGCGTATCCGGCCGCCGCGTGGCCCGGGACGGCACCCGCAAAGGCGCTGCAGGTCGACAACGCCGTGATGCAGAGCTGCTACAACGGGCTGGGCACGCCGCTCGGCGCGTACTCCGCCGGTTACCCCAACGCGATCACGGACACGTCGGTCGATCCGCCGCGGCAGTGCGGGACGACGTGCGAGAACTTCTTCGCGGCCCAGTTCGTCGTGACGTCGGCGACGGGCGCGTTCCAGCAGGATCCCGAGCTCAGCATCTCGCCGGTGCGGGGCAATCAAGGCGGCCGGATGAGCGAGGTCGGGCTGTGGCATACGACCGACTCCGCCGGTAACCGGAAGCTGCTGATCTTCAACCGCAGCGGCGACGGGTTCTGCCCGCCCAACACGTACAACGTCTGCGGCGCCACGGGTCCGGCGCCGTGCTATCAGTGCGCCGCGTTCATACCCTACGAGCTGGCGTACGTCGATCCGGCGCTGCCGCACACGATCGGTATGACGATCAAGTTCGTGCAGCCGGACAACGACGTGGTGACGTTCTACGTCGACGGAGTCGTTGCGGGCCTCGCGAAGACCGCGTTCCGTACGTTCGAGGACTACTTGCTCTTCGACACCGAGAGCGACCCGGGGTACAAGAACCC
>JAXDMB010000279.1:0-2679 GCA_034666325.1 Vulcanimicrobiota bacterium | reverse complement strand
GCCGGCGGAATTGCGTATCTGATCGCGCCGCGCGAGCGTACCGGCGAACTCGTCGCGTTGGCGAACAACGCCGAGCCGGCAGCCCGGCACTGAGGCTGCACGTGCTCCCCGCAAGCCGGCGATGACGTGAGCACGCAGCCGCAGCAGCGCGTGGTTCAACCGGACGTCGTGCGCGACGCGCCGCTGCACATCGTGCTCGTGGAACCGCAGATCCCGCCGAACGCGGGCAACGTCGCGCGCCTGTGCGCCGCGACGGGCTGCGCGCTGCACCTCGTCGAGCCGCTCGGTTTCCGCATCGACGACCGCGAGCTCAAACGCGCGGGCCTCGACTACTGGGACGCGCTGGGCGTGGTCGTGCATCCGTCGCTGGAAGCGTTCCTCACGACGTTCGCCGGCCGCCGTCTGTGGCTGCTCTCGACGCGCGCAACACGCCGCTACACGGAAGCGGAGTTCGCGCACGGCGACGCCATTGTCTTCGGCAAAGAAACAGCAGGCCTACCACAAAGTCTGCTCGACGCACACCCCGACCGCTCGCTGCGCATCCCGATGCGCCCAAACGCAGTCCGCTCGATCAACCTCTCAACAGCCGCCGGCGTGGTGACCTACGCCGCGCTCGCCCGCCTGGGTTTTCCTGCCCTGACGTAACGGCCGAGCCGTCACGTCGGAACGACCACGTCCGCTGGGATAGCGACGCCGCGCTTCTCGCCTGGGAGCGTCAATGCGACCAGCGCTCCCAGCAGTGCTAGCCCGGCGGTTGTCAGGATCGTCGTTGCGACGCCGTGTGCGTCGGCGATTGCGCCCAGTACCGGCGACAGGCCGCCGCCCAGCGAGACCGCGAGACCCAGCGTCACGCCCGATGCCAGGCCGATTCGGTTCGGCAGATATTCTTGTCCCAGCACGACGAACGACGCCTGCGACGCGACCAGCACGAAGCCCGTCACGACCAGCATCGCGAACGCGAGCCACAATGGTCCGCCGCCGCGCGTCAGCGCGACGAGCGCGATGACGAGCACGACGGTGGACGCGGTCGACCAGATCAGCACGGGCTTGCGACCGACGCGGTCCGCGATCGGACCGCCCGCGATCGTTCCGCACGCGCCGGCGAGCAAGAACGCGGTGTCGGCGAGTCCGCCGACGGCCGGCGATCCGTGCAGCACTTCCACCACGTAGAGCGGGATGAACGCGACCAGCCCGAGATACGCCATCGAGCGCACGATCACGAACGCGCTCAGCTTGCCGAACGCGGGCCAGTCGTCGGTTCCGGCCGACACGCGCGACTTCACGTGCGCCGGCACGAACCCGGACAACCGCCGCAGCTCAAGCAGGACGACACCGGCGACGATCGCGACCGGAATCGCGGCTGCCGTCGTTCCGCGCAAACCCCATGCCGAGATCGCGGCCGTCGCGAACGCGGGACCGATCGCGAACCCGAGGTTGCCGCCGACGGTGAACCAGCGCATGCCGCTCGCTTTTTTGTCGCCGGCGACGTAGTTCGCGAACCGTGCGGCTTCCGGATGAAACGCCGCGACGCCGATGCCGCTCACGAGCGCCGCGAGAAACAGCAGCGGCATCGACTGCAGCACGCCGAGCGCGGCTACCCCGCCGCCGGCGAGCAGCAAGCCGACGGCGATCAGCCACGGCATCGAACGGCGGTCCGCGAGATGGCCGATCGCCGGCTGCACGACCGACGACGAGATCGCCTGGCACAGCACGAGCGTCCCCGCCGTCTGGTGCGACAGGTGACGCTCGATGATCAGGTACGGCAGCAGCGCCGGAATGAAGCTCTGGTTGACGTCGTCCGCGACGTGCGCGGTTGCGAGAAGTACCATGGAACGAACATCGAGACGGGACACCCCGTCGAGGTTACGACGCCTTGCGGTAGATTCCGTCGAACGACGTCGTCCACGTCTTGCCGTTGTCGCGCGACACTTGCCACCATTGTCGCACCGAACCGTCCGGACGCGGTGTGAACGTGATGCGGTCGATCACGCGCTTGCCGGTGCGGCCGGTGCGCGCGCCGGACAGCACCATCGAGCCGTTCTTCAAGCCGCCGTCGAGATACAGGATCCCGCCGCCGTCGTCCACCCACGTCTGATGCCACACCCTTCGGCTCGGGTCGTAGTGGTTGAAGCTCGTTCCGCGGCCGCCGTTCGCACCGGCGCCGATCCAGTGCTCCTGCAGCACGCAGCCCTTGAGCTCGCTCGTGATGTCGTTCGTGCCGTCCGGCTTGCCCGTCGTGTCGTCGGTGACGTTCCACTTGCCGAGCCAGAAGTCGAACTGCCGGTCCTGCGGACTGGCGCACGGCTTCGGCGGGGGCGTCTGCGCCGCGGCAGCCTCTGCGGCGGGCGCGGGAGACTGCGCGCTCGCGGCAAGCGGCGGCGAGACGAGCGAAAACGCCGCGAGCGATGCGAGCGCAAGCGTAGAGCGAAGCACCTTCATGCGGCAATCGTAGCGCGGCGGGCGGGCCGGCGTCCTCAAATGGCATCAATGCGGCGCTCGCCCGAACCGCCCGGGTGCGCGTCCCGGGCCGGTGCTCCCGGCCGTCGAAGCGATGGACGATGCAGAGCCTCGAGGCGATCGAGAAGCGGGTCGTCGCGTGCCGGAGGTGTCCCGAGCTGCGCGCGTACTGCGCGGAGGTCGGGCGCGTCAAGAAGCGCGCCTTCCTGGACCACGACTACT
>JAXDMB010000278.1:0-5133 GCA_034666325.1 Vulcanimicrobiota bacterium | reverse complement strand
CGATGCGCGGAAACGTGGTGGACCGGATCGTCGGGCTGCAACTCGCGGGCGTGTTCGCGGTGCTGGCGCTGCTGACGTTCGAGCAGGGTGAGCAGCGGCAGTCGTTCTTCGACTTGTCGCTCGCGCTCGCGGTGCTGATGTTTCCGTCGAGCCTTTTGGTGGCGCAGGTGTTCCGCCGGTGGCTGTGAGCGCGGCGCACGCGGTGATCGCGGCGCTGCTCGGGCTCGCCGTGCTGGTCGAGCTCGTGTGCTGCGCGGGCATCTTGGTGATGAGGACGCCGCTGCAGCGCTTGCACTTCATCGGGCCCGCGAGCATGGTGTGTCCGGTGCTGATCGCGCTGGCCGTCGCGGTGTCGAAGAACCCGCTTTCCGGCGCCGGGCTCAAGGCGCTGTTCATCGCCGCGGTGCTGGTGGCGTTCGCGCCGGTTGCCTCGCACGCGACCGGGCGCGCCGCGCTCGCGCGCCGCGGGCCGGATCATCCGTGATGGAGTCGGTGCTGCAGGCGGTCGCGCTGCTGCTGACGGCGGTGGTCGCGACGGTCGTCGTGCTCGCGCGCGAGCCGAAGCGGCAGGTGTTCTGCTACATGATCTACGGGCTCGTGCTCACGCTGCTGTTCGCCGTGCTGCAAGCGCCGGACGTCGCGCTTTCCGAGCTGGCCGTCGGAACGGTCGCCATTCCGTTCGCGATCTTCGCGACGCTCGTGCGCATCGAGCACGGTCCGAAATGACCGAGCGCGGGCGCAGCACCATGATCGCCGTCGCCGGCGCGGCGCTGTTCGCACTCGGGCTGTGGGCTGCGGCCGGTTTGCCGTCGTTCGGGCATTATCCGGGGCCGTACGGCGACGTGCTCGACACCGTCGCGCCGCACGAGCGGCAGATTCCGAACGTCGTCACGGCGGTGAACTTCGACTACCGCGGCATGGATACGCTCGGCGAGGAGTACATCTTCTTCGCGGCCGTCGCCGGGATCGCGCTCGTGCTGCGCAACGACCGCAAGCGCCCGACTGTCGACGCGCTGCCGAGCCGGCGCAAGCTGACGGGGCCCGATGCGACCGACGCGGTGCGCGCGTTCACCGTGCTCGCGCTCGCGGTTACGGTCGCATTCGGCATGTACCTCGGGATTCACGCCGCGCAGACGCCGGGCGGCGGTTTCCAGGGCGGTGCGCTGTTGTCGGGTTTCGCGGCGTTGCTGCTGCTCGGGTTCGGCTATCCCGTCTTGCGCAAGCTGCTGCCGCAGGAGGGGATCGAGCCTGTTGAAGCCGTCGGCGCCGGCGCGTACGCGGCGATCGGTATCGCGACGCTCGTCGCGTCCGGCGCCTTCTTGAAGAACGTCTTGCCGCTCGGCGGCGAAGGGCAGTTGTTCTCGGCCGGTACGATTCCGCTGATCAACGTGTGCGTCGGGATCGAAGTGTCCGCCGGGTTCTTCCTGCTGTTCCTGGAGTTCGCGCACGAGACGCGCGTGGAGGAGCGGGAAGCGGAATGATCGCGTTTCTCGCGTTCGTGGTGCCGGTGTGGATCTTCGTCATCGGGCTGTACGGGATGGCGACGAGCCGCAACCTGATCCACCTGATCTTGTGCTTGTCGGTGACGCAGTCGGCGACGTACGTGCTGATCCTCGAGGTGGGGTACCGGCTCGGTGCGACCGCGCCGGTGTTCAGCGACGTGCTGCCCGGCACGCGCGCGGTCGATCCGGTGGTCGACGCCCTGACGCTGACCGACATCGTGGTGGGCGCGACCGTCACCGCGCTGCTGCTCGCGTTCGCGCTCCGAATCCACAAGCGCACGGGCACGCTCGATCCCGATGCGTTGCGCGAGATGAGCGGATGAGCGGGCACGTGCTCGCGCCGCTCGCCTTCGCGGTGCCGCTCGCTGTCGCGGCGATCTGCGCGGGGATCGGGCCGTTCGTTCCGCGGCGCGTGCTCGACGTGCTGGCGTTCGCAGGAAGCGTCTTCAGCTTGGCGGCGTGCGCCGCGCTCGCGAGCGATGCGGCGCAGGGTACCGTCGTGCACTGGTTCGGCGGGTGGGAGCCGCGGCACGGAATCGCGCTCGGGATCGCGTTCGTGGTCGATCCGGTCGGCGCGGCGCTGGCCGCGTTCACCGCGTTCCTCACGACCGCCGCGATGGCGTTCGCGTGGACGTACTACGACGAGTCGGGGCCGGCGTTCCCGGTGCTGATGCTCGTGTTCATGGCGGCGCTGATCGGGTTCTTTTTGACCGGCGACTTGTTCAATCTGTTCGTGTTCTTCGAGCTGATGGGCGTCGCTGCGTACGCGCTGACGGCGTATCGCACCGAGGATCAGTCGGCGGTGATGGGCGCGTTCTCGTTCGCGATCGTCAACAGCGCCGGAGCGTTTCTGATTCTGCTCGGGATCGCGCTCGTGTACGGGCGCACCGGTGCGCTCAACATGGCGCAGATCGCGCACGCGCTCGGCGGGCATGCCGACGGGCTGGTGGTGGTCGCGTTCGCGTTCATCACGTGCGGGCTGTTGGTGAAGGCGGCGCTCGTACCGTTCCACTTCTGGCTCTGCGACGCGCACGCGGTGGCGCCCACGCCGCTCTGCGTGCTGTTCTCCGGGATCATGGTGCAGGCCGGCATCTACGCGGTGGCGCGGGTGTACTGGAGCGTGTTCTCCGGCGCGCTCGGCGAGCACGAGACGGCGCTGCGCGGCGTGTTGCTCGCGTTCGGCATCGTCACCGCGCTCGTGGGCGGGATCATGTGCTTCGCACAGCGGCACTTCAAGCGGCTGCTGGCGTTCTCCACGATCGCGCACACTGGGATCCTCGTGTGCTCGTTTGCGCTGTTTCGCACGCAGGCGCTCGGCGGGATGTGGCTCTACATCCTCGGGCACGGGCTCGCGAAGGGCGCGCTGTTCATGTGCAGCGGCATTCTGCTGAACCGGTTCGGCAGCGTCGATGTGGAGGTGCTGCGCAACGTGCTGCGCCGGCGGCCGTTGGTGACGGCCGCCATCGCGCTGGGGGCGCTCGCGCTCGCCGGCATGCCGCCGTTCGGGACGTTCGTTGGGACGACGCTGATCGACGATGGTGCGCGCGAGAGTGGCCTCGGCTGGCTGCACTATCCGTTGCTGCTCGCCGCGGCGCTCACGGGCGGGTCGGTGCTGAACGCGCTCGGGCGGATGGCGTTCGGCTGGGGCCCGCCGCCTGATCCGCGCGCACACACGCCGAAGACCGAGACGACGGAAACGAAGCAGCACGACGGATTTCCGTACGTGATGTACGCGGTTGCGGCGGTGCTCACGGTCGCGTCGTTCTGCGCGATGTTCGTGCGCGGCGCGCCGGCCGCGGCGCTGGGCGCGGCGGAGCGGTTCATGGACCGGCCCGCACAGCTCGCGGTGGTGATGAACGGCGCGGCAAGTGGAGCGATGGCGCACCCTGCGGCACCTTCGCTCACGGAGGCGGTGGCGTACGGGTTCGCGGCGACGTTGCTCGCGGTGGCGTTGGCGGCGGCAGCGCTGTTCGGGCACCGTCTGCCGGACGCGCTCACGTTGATCTGCCGCGGTCCGGGGGCGGTGGTCGGGGCGTTGCGCGCGGTACACGACGGCGTAGTGACGGATTACGTGGCGTGGCTCGCCGCGGGAACAGCGACGATCGGTGTGGCGCTGGCGGTGTTCGTGCGGTAGAGTCGCAGCAGACTCAGGGCGTGCCGCTGCCCGCTACTGCTTCACGGCTTCGTAACGATGGTATTCTCCGCCGATCGTTATGTTAGCCTTAGCCGAGAACTTTCGCGTGAATCCGTTTGTGGTTACCGTTATACCGTCGGACGATCGATGGACCACTGCGGACGGAGGTACCATGAGGTGAAAATTCCCCTCCGTGATCATCATCGGTGTACCGGATTCGATCTCGGCTCCATGCGGCAACCGGCTCACATCATAGGGCCCGTTCAGCGCGTGTAGGCTCCGTGCACCGCTCGTTGCGCCGCTGCCGGGAACCGGTGTTGTCGCGTGGCTGCCAAGTGTGCAGCCCGCAAGCCCCAGGACACCGAGTGCGAGCGGCAGTACCGCCCGCGTTCTGCCAATAAACAACTTCACACCCTTCCTTTGTTGCGTTGCCTCCACGGCTGGACCGCCCTAGAGTCGTGCGTGATTAGTCAAGACAGGTCAATCGCCCTCCCACACTACTGAGCGGTGATAGAAGTAAGCTCTGGACCGGGAGGCCTGAGCGGGTAGACGATGCGCAACGCTTCTCGATCGACGTGGCGCACCTGAATCTTTGGTAAACTGCGACGACCATGGACATCCAACGCAACGGCTCCAAGCCCGCGACCAAAGGGCCCGCGGAGTATTTCACCGGGCCTGTACGAATCGAATCTCCGTTCCAAGCAGCCGCTCCGGGACGCACCGGCGGCGCGATCGTGACGTTCGAGCCCGGCTCGCGCACCGCGTGGCACACGCACCAGCTCGGGCAGACGCTCATCGTCACGTCCGGACTCGGATGGACGCAGTGCGAGGGCGAGCCCGTCGAGGAGATCCGGCCGGGCGACATCGTTTCATGTCCACCCGGCCGCAGGCATTGGCACGGCGCGACGCCGACGACGGCAATGACGCACATCGCGATCGCCGAGGCCCTCGGCGGCAAAGTCGTCGATTGGATGGAGCACGTCACGGACGACGAGTACCTCGCGCGCCAGCGACAGGCGAATGGTTAAATGCAAAGCGCAAGCTCGAAATCAGCGGCCTGGAGGTGTCGGCGATCGGCCTGGGTTGCGCGGGACTTGAACAGCAGGCCGGAGCACACCATGAGTCGCCGAGGCGGCGCCTCGACGTGGTTAGCTGGCAGGTCCGAGCCGCCTATTCGCGCCAGGTTAGATTCGCAATGGGAATTCGGTAGAAATTCGTGCGCCGGCGATTAGGTCTCGCTGTATGCGCATCGGCGCACCACGGCCGTTTGTGATCGTCACGGTAGAGTCCACGCTCATGTTGACGGCCGAGAGCGCCTTTTCCGCAAGCTCACGCGACTCGAACTGAATGACTTCGGGATTTGGAGCCGTGTCGCCATCGAGATCGATGATCAAGTAGTGTGGATGCACGAAATGCATTGCGCAGCGCTGCAGCGGGTACCACACGTTGTCCGTGGTGTTGTAGACCGCCATACAAACCTTGCCCTCGCCATCCAGC
>JAXDMB010000277.1:0-6953 GCA_034666325.1 Vulcanimicrobiota bacterium | reverse complement strand
CGCGTTCCGCTCGATCCCCGTCGTGGTCGACGGCGAGCTGTGCGTGCTCGATGCCGACGACCGGCCGGATTTTCAGGCGCTGCAGTCGCGCGACAAGCCCGAAGCGCGCGGCGTGAAACGGCGCAAGCCGTCGCCGGTGACGTTCGTCGTGTTCGACCTGCTGTACGCGGACGGGCGCGATCTGCGCGAGCGCCCGCTCGAAGAGCGCAAACGGTTGCTCGAGTCGATCGTCGTCCCGGACCGCGGCGTGCTGTATTCCGGGCACGTTCTCGCCAAAGGCACGGATCTGTTCGCGCTCGCGGAGCAGCGCGGGCTCGAAGGGATCGTCGGCAAAGTCCGTGTCTCACCGTACCGCTCGATCCGCTCGCGCGAGTGGGTGAAGATCAAGGCGAAAAAACGCCAGGAGTTCGTCATCGGCGGCTGGACCGAGCCGCGCGGCAGCCGCAAGGAGTTCGGCTCGCTGCTCGTGGGCTATTACGAGGGCGATGCGTTCACGTACGCCGGCCACGTCGGCACGGGCTTCGACGGCAAACGGCTCACCGAGCTGATGGCGAAGCTGAAGCCGCTCGAGCGCAAGACGTCGCCGTTCGTCAACACGCCGAAGCCGAACACGCCCGCCCACTGGGTGAAGCCGCAGCTGGTCGCCGAGATCGCGTTCGCGGAGTGGACGCGCGAAGGCATCCTGCGCCAGCCGGTGTTCATCGGGCTGCGCACCGACAAGGATCCGAAGACCGTCGTGCGCGAGCGCGAGCAGCACGCGGATCCGAATGCCTGACGCGCGCCGCAGCCGGCGGCGATAGATGGCGGCGAAGAAATCGGAGACGACGGTCGATATCGGCGGGCGCACCGTCAAGCTCACCAATCAGGACAAGCTTCTCTTTCCGAACGACGGCTACACCAAGGGCGACCTCGTCGCGTACTACCGCGCCGTGGCGCCGGTGATCTTGCCGTACCTGCGCGACAACCCGGTGACGATGGAGCGCTTCCCGGACGGCATCGCGGTCCCGCGCGGCATCTGGGAGAAGCAGATGCCGCGCTACACGCCGGAGTGGGTGTCGCGCGCGACGATTCCGCCGTCGACCGGCGAGCCGCGCGACGTGACGTACGTGGTCGTGAACGACGAAGCGGCGCTCGTGTGGGTGGCGAATCTCGCGGCGATCACGCTGCACATCTGGTACTCGCACGTGACGGCGATCGACGTGCCGGACGTGATTCTGTTCGACCTCGATCCGGGCGAGCGGTGCCCGCTGGCGCGCCTGGCGAAGGTCGCGCTCGCGTTCCGCGAGGAGCTCGGGAACATCGGCATCCGGGCATACGTGAAGACGACCGGCGGGATGGGGCTGCACGTGATCGTGCCGCTGGAGCCGCACTACGACTACGAGATCGCGAAGGGCGTGTCGGAGCTCGCCGCGCGCCGCATCCACACGGTGCTGCCGAAGGACACGACGCTGGAGCGCACGATCGCCCGGCGGCCCGAGGACCTCGTCTACCTGGATTGGGTGCAAGTAGGCAAGGGCAAAACCTACGTCGCGCCGTTCACCGTGCGGGCTCGGGACGGGGCGCCGGTATCCATGCCGCTGGCCTGGCGGGACGTCGAGGGAATGCGCCGCAAGCGCGCCCCCGAGACGACCGCGGAGATGCGGCGCTGGACGATCGCGAACGTGCCGAGGCTCGTCGCGAAGGCCGGCGACCCGTGGCGCAACGAGGGGTGGATACCCCAATCGCTCGAAACCGCGTTGGCACGCGCTCGCCCGCTCTGGGGAGTTTGACACGACATGGCAGCACACGCGATCTGGTCCGGCGCGATCAACTTCGGACTCGTCACGATTCCCGTGAAGCTCTTCACGGCCGTTCGCACGAACGACCTCCGCTTCAACTTCCTGCACAAGAAAGACCAGGGCCGCATCTTCAACGAGCGGCACTGCAGCGTCTGCGACGAGAAGGTGGAGTACGCCGACCTCGTGCGCGGCTACGAGTACGAGAAGGGCCACTACGTCACGGTCACCGACGAAGACCTCAAAGCGGTCCGGCCCGAGGCGACGCAGTCGGTGCAGATCATGGAGTTCGTGGAGCTCGACCAGATCGACCCGATGTACTTCGACACGCCGTACTATCTCGAGCCCGAGAAGAAGGGCCGGCACGCCTACGCGCTGCTGCGCGACGCGCTGATCGACTCGGGCCGCGTCGCGATCGCGAGCGTCGTGATCCGCTCGCGCGAGCACATCGCGGCCGTGAAGCCCAACGGCGAGGCGCTGGTGCTCGAGCTGATGCACTTCCAGGACGAGCTGGTCGACCAGAAGACGTTCGACTTCCCGGCGCTCAACGAGAAGGTCGCGGACGCGGAGAAGAAGATCGCGAAGATGCTCATCGACACGATGAGCGCGAAGAAGTTCGAGCCGGAGAAGTTCCACGACAAGTACCGCGAGGACGTGCTCGCGATGATCGAGGCGCGCGCGAACGGCGAGGACGTCGAGAAGCCCGAAGTCCACAAGCCCGCCGCGACCAACGTGGTCAACCTGATGGACGTGTTGCAGCGGTCGCTGGAGCAGTCGAAGAAGCGCCGCGGCGCGCCGGCGGCAAGCGACGAAGACGAGTCGGCCGACGAGGAAAAGCCCGGGAAGAAAACAGCAGGCCGGAAAAAAACCACGACGGCCGCCGCAAAGCCGAAAAGAAAGAAGAAAGCGGCATGATGCGGCTGCGACTGGCGGACGTCAGCTGTCTGTCGGAGTAGCGCCCGGCGGTTTCAGACCGGCATCGATGATGCGGTTGAAGTCGAGCGCGAGACCGGCGGGGCGTTCGCCGAACTCTTCGACTTGGCGGGTTCTCGGATCGATCACGACACCGTACAGCGAGCCCTGCTCCACGTAGCGCTGCGTCTTGCGGCGTTGTGCGGCGTACGAGTCGTAGTACGACACGATCTCGATCACGACGTCGGGCACAACCTTCGGGAATTTCTCGCGCTGCTCGTCGTTCAGCGCGTACCAGCGCTCGAACGATATCCAGGACGCGTCCGGAGCGCGCACCGCGTTATCAGGCAGCGTGATGCCGCCGTCGGCTGACGCCGCGTAGCCGCGTTCACTGCCCCATGCGAATAGTTGCCGCACCGCTTCGGCGGCGCGAATGGAATTGCGATAGGAAGTTGGGCTCACGCTAAGCGACCCGTCGGGCTCGCGTTCGATGTGCCAGCCGGGGTTCTCGGCGCTGAACCGGAGCAGCTCGTCGTCGTCGAGCCGTCGTGCGGGTACGATCATGATTCTTTGCCACGCAAGTCTATCACGCGCCCGGCGCGTGCGACTAGGGCCGGCGAGGTCCGTTCAGGCCGGATGCGCGCGTGTTCCGGCTCGCTCAGCGTTCGCGGTTGAAGCGGTTGCGCGGGCGCTCGAACGCGGTGTCGTCCGTTTCCTTGCGGTGGCACGCGTCGCACGACGTGTACTTGGTCGGGATCGGATACGGCTTCTTCTCCCAGCGGTACGCGAGGTCGTGCACGAGGTGCGCACGCCGCTTGCACGTCGGGCACACGAAGTGCTCGCCGTCGGCGAGCAGCACGGGGTCCTTTTTCGTCCAGTTCTCCAGCTCGCCGGTGTAGTGCGGGCCGCGGGCTAACGCCGTCTCGTACTGCTTGCGCTGCGTCAAGCCGGCGTCGGCCGCGATCACGGCGTCGCGTTGCGCGCTTGAAGTACAGTCCGGACAGACCGAAGCGCGCAGCGTCCGCACGTCTTTGACCTGGCCACATTTGCTGCACCGAAATTCGAGAGGCACCGCGCCTCGTTCGCGACGGATCGCATGATTCCGTGCCGGAAAAGCGCGCGCACGAACCGCTCGCTCGATGCGGCTAGGCGTCGTGACGCGAGGGGACGTATCTGCCCCGCATGGGCTCGTATCGGATCGCGGCCGTCCCCGGCGACGGGATCGGACCGGAAGTCATCGGCGCCGGCATCGAGGTGCTCGAAGCGCTCCAGCGGCTCGACCCAGCGCTGCGGTTGGAGTTCACGCCGTTCCCGTGGGGCTCGGACTACTACCTCGAGCACGGCGTGATGCTGCCCGGCGACGGGCTCGCGCAGCTGCGGCCCTTCGACGCGATCTATTTCGGCGCGGTCGGCGATCAGCGCATCCCCGATCACGTGACGCTGTGGGGCCTGCGCCTGGCGATCTGCCAAGGATTCGACCAGTACGCCAACGTGCGCCCGACGCGCGTGCTGCGCGGGCTGCGCAGCCCGCTGCGCGATCTCCCGGACGGCGATCTCGACTGGGTGATCGTGCGCGAGAACAGCGAGGGCGAGTACGCCGGCATGGGCGGTCGCGCGCACCGCGGCCATCCGATCGAGGTGGGCACGGAGGTTGCGGTGTTCACGCGCGCCGGCGTCGAACGCATCCTGCGCTTCGCGTTCGACCTCGCGCGCACGCGCCCGCGCAAGCACCTCACCGTCGTGACGAAGTCCAACGCGCAGCGCCACGGTATGGTGATGTGGGACGACATCGCCGCTGAAGTCGCGAGCGACTATCCCGACGTGCGCGTCGACAAAGAGCTCGTCGACGCGATGACGGTGCGCATGGTGACGAAACCCGCGTCGCTCGACACGATCGTCGCGACGAACCTGCACGCGGACATCCTCAGCGACCTCGCAGCGGCGTTAGCCGGCAGCCTCGGCATAGCACCGACGTCGAACCTCGACCCGTCGCGCCGTTACCCCTCGATGTTCGAGCCGATCCACGGCTCGGCGTTCGACATCACCGGCAAAGGCATCGCGAACCCGATCGGCTCGTTCTGGACCGCCGCGATGATGCTGGAACACTTGGGCGAGCTCGAAAACGCAGCGCGCCTGATGCACGCGATCGAACAAGTAACCGCATCCAACCTGCGCACTGCAGATCTGGGCGGAACCGCCCGCACGACGGAAGTGACCGCAGCGGTATGTGAGGCGCTCGCAGCCGTAGCGGTGTAGGCGTTGGGGACTTTCGGCGCGTTCGCTAGACGCCGAGGTGTGCGATCAGCCAGGCTCGGCGGTCTTCGTGGGCCGTTACGTCTTCCAGCGAATGGTCCAGCTTGTAGGCTTTGAACGTGCGGTCGCGGTTCGGGACGACGTTGCGCAGCGCGATGCCCGTCGCTTGCGACACGTACTCGTCGAGCTGGCCGAACTGCAGCAGCGTCGCTTTCTGCTGTCCCTTCGCGAGCCACGCGGGAAGGTCGAACGCGCTCATCCGCGCCACGTACGCCGCGGGATCCGCCGGCTGTTTGCCGAGCAGATACCATTCCCAATACGACAGCGTCGGGGTCATCAGCACCGCGTACTGCGGGCGGTCGTCCACCGCGAGCAGCAGCGCGCCGTCCATCGCGCCGAAGTCGTGGCCCACGTACGCGATGCGCGTCTTGTCCACGCCGTAGACTTGGGTGAGACAGTCGAGCGCGCGCCGCAACGTGACCACCTGCGCGATCGTATCCGCGTAATCGGTGTCCGGCGAGCGCGCCGAGGAGAACCAGTCTTTCTGCGACCACGGCATGTCGACGAGCATCGACACGACGCCGCGCTTCGCGACCTCCTGCGCGTCGGCCATGAACTCCCGGTGGTTCGTGGTGGCGGGCTCGCCGAGCCAGTGCACCCACAGCACGGCGGGCACTTTGCGCCCGAGGCCGCGCGGCATGACGAGCACCGCGTTCGTCGGCTTGTCGCCGGGGCCGTGGATCTCGACCGTCGGCCCGTCATCGCTCCGCGACACCGGGCACACCGTCGTTCCCCGGTAGTCGAACGACGGCGCACCGGGTGCCGGCGGCGACGCGGCGAGCAGCGCGAGAGCGGCGAGCGGGGCGGCGAGAGAACGCATCCCGTAACGTCGCACCCCCCCGGCCGCGTCTCCTTCCCTTGCTCGCCGCGCGGTCAGTTTGCCGTCACTCAGACCGCGATCGCGTGCTCCACGGGCGCGCGCCGCATCGAACGGTCGAGCATCTTCGTGAGGCCGTACACCTGGCGCGTCGTCGAGACGTCGACGCCGAGCACGTCGCCGAGCTCCACGACCGCGCCGATCAGGCACTCGACTTCCAGCGGCCGGCCCGCTTCAATGTCTTGGAGCGTCGACGTCTTGTGGTCGCCGACGCGCCGCGCGCCGTCGATCCGGCGCTCGATGGACACGTCGATCTCGATCCCGAGCCGCGACGCGACCGCCAGCGTCTCGTGCATCACCGCGCGGATCATCGGCGCTACGAGCGGATCGCCCGCGAGCTCGCCCAGCGTCGAGCGCGTCAGCGCGGACAGCGGGTTGAAGCAGACGTTGCCGAGGAGCTTGGTCCACGTGTCGACGCGGATGTTGTCGACGAGCGGCGCTTTGAGCCCGCCGGCGCGGAAATCGGCAGCGACCTTCTCGAGCCGCCGCGTCACGGCGCCCGACGGGTGCCCGAGCGTGTAGCGCGTGCCCTCGATGTGGCGGACGACGCCCGGTGCGACCAGCTCGGTGGACGAGTACACCGCGCAGCCGACGACGTTGTCGGGGTCGAACGCGCGGGCGAGCCGTCCGCCGGGATCGACCGATTCCAGCACGTGCCCGTCGAGCGCGCCGCCGTGGCGCTGGAAGTACCACCACGGGATCCCGTTCTGCATCGAGACGATCAGCGTCTCGTCGTGCACGAGGTGCGCGATCTCGCCCAGCATGCCGTCGATCTGGTGCGCCTTGAGCGCGATGACGACCACGTCCACGGGCCCCACGTCGGCGCACGCGTCGGTACAGCCGGGCGCGACCGTGAACTCGCCCTGCGCGCCCACGATCCGCAAGCCGGACCGCCGCATCGCGGTGAGGTGCGCGCCGCGGGCGATGAGGACGACTTCGGCCCCGGCCCGGGCGAGGGATGCTCCGACATAGGCGCCGATCGCTCCGGCGCCGACGATTGCGTATCGCACGTGGTGGCCCTCCAGGGGGTCGGCGGGCGAGGGCTCCATCCGCCGGACTTGGTATGTGGTATATTG
>JAXDMB010000276.1:0-3255 GCA_034666325.1 Vulcanimicrobiota bacterium | reverse complement strand
CTCTCGCGCGTCCTGGAGCAAAAGACGGCCGATTGCGACCATGTTTTCGTGATGCCGGATGGGGCGCTCTGGACTCGCCACGTTTTCTACGGCCGCTGGCTCCGGCTACTCAAAGAGGCAGGGGTTCCGGCCTACCACTTCCACTCGGCCAGGCATACGATGGCGACGGACCTGTTGCGGGCCGGGCACTACCTGACGGCCGTCTCGAAGCGGCTGGGGCACTCGAAGCCGTCGATCACGCTGGATATTTACTCCGACGCGATCCCGCAGGACCAGCAACGGTTAGCGGACGCCTTCGATCAGCGCATCAATGGGCTTCGCCAGCCTTCAGTAGACCGCGCCGGGCTTCAGGGAAGTGGTCCCGAAAATGGTCCGGGATCGCTGGCCGAGGCGGCATAGGCCGGGCGACCATTCAGCCACGGGAAACGAAAAGCCAGGCCCGGCCTGGCTTCTTCATTGGTGCGCGAGACTGGACTCGAACCAGCACGCCCTTGCGGGCGCTAGCCCCTCAAGCTAGTGCGTCTACCAATTCCGCCACTCGCGCACGGGGCTGACGGGTTCGGCGGAAACCGCCGAACCCACAACCACGAGAGTCTACGGCATCCGGACGGCGGACGCAAGAGGCCTGCTCAGGCCAGGACTTTCTCGCCGAGGAGCGCGCCGATCTTGTCGTGGAGCCGCTCGAAGCCGCGGTCGCCGGCCTGGCGGTGGACCAGCTTGTGGTCCTGGTCGAACACGTAGTACGCCGGGACGAACTGGTTCTCGAAGCGCTGCACGAGCGTGTGCTGGTTGTCGATCGCGCACGGCCAGGTGATCTTCATCGCCTCGAGCGCGTCCGCGGTCACCTTCTCGACGTCGAGCTCCTCGGGACCGCGCGGCTGGTGGATCGAGACGACCTCGAGCCCGCGCGGGCCGTACTCGGCCTGCCACTTCGTCACCTCTTCGGCGACGTTGTGGCACATGTAGCAGCTCACGGACCAAAAGGTGACGAGGACCGGCTTGCCGGCCAGCTCCTCGGCCTTCGGCCTGCCATTGATCCAGTCGGAGACGCCGTCGAGCGGCGGCATCTCGCTTCCGGTGCGCAGCGGCATTGCGGTTACGCTGCGACCGTGAGCAGCTCTTTGCCGGGCGTCCACTCCGCGGGGCACAGGCCGCCGGTCTGGAGCGCCTGGAGCACGCGCAGCGTCTCTTCGACCGAACGGCCGACGTTGTCGTTGGTCACCACCGCGTAGCGCAGCACGCCCTCGGGGTCGACGATGAACAGGCCGCGCTGTGCGGCGCCCGTCTGCTCGTCCAGGACGCCGTACGCCCGGGCCACTTCCTTGGTGTAGTCGGCGACGAGCGGGTACTTGGTGCCGGCGATGCCGTTCTTGTCACGCGGCGTGTTGAGCCACGCGAAGTGCGAGTGAACGCTGTCCGTGGACGCGCCGAGCACCTCGGCGTCGACGTCCTCGAACTCGTCGAGGCGGTCCGAGAGCGCCAGGATCTCGGTGGGGCACACGAACGTGAAGTCCAGCGGGTAGAAGAAAAAGATCAGCCACTTGCCCTTGTAGTCCGACAAGCTGATCTCTTTGCCCAAGTCTTTGGGGCTCGTCGCGCCCTTGGTGGACGGGAGCGTGAATGCGGGTGCGGGCTGACCGACCTTCGCTAGCACTGACAGAACCTCCGGAAATTTGTTGCGTCGGGAAGCGGTTCTCATGGAATGAAAATGAGAACCGATATCACTTTACCTAGTCTAACGCGATCGGAACATCGTGTCTACGACCGAAATCGTACGCTCGACCGGGCGTGTCGCGTGCGCCGGATTTGGCAGCCGCCTCAGCGCCCAGCGCTTGGTGCCACCGTGCGGCGTCCGCGCGCGGTTGAACGGAACGTGAACAAGATCGAGAAGACCGAAGCCGAGTGGCGGGCGGAGTTGCCTGCGGACCGGTATGCGGTGCTGCGTGAAAGCGCGACGGAGCGGCCGTTCAGCGGGGCGCTCTACCATAATCACGCCGAAGGGACGTACACGTGCGCCGCGTGCGGGAACGTGTTGTTCTCGTCGGCCACGAAGTACGAGAGCGGCAGCGGCTGGCCCAGCTTCTGGGCCCCCGAGGACCGCAAGAACGTCGAGCTCGTGGAGGACCGCGCGCACGGCATGGTGCGCACCGAAGCGCGCTGCGCGCACTGCGGCTCGCATCTCGGCCACGTGTTCGACGACGGACCGGCGCCGACGGGGCAGCGCTACTGCATGAACTCGCTCGCGCTCGAGTTCACGCCCAAGAGCGACGGCTGAACTTCTGCCGGCCTTTCCCCGACGCAGCGGTATGGAAGGCCGATGAGCGACGCCGAGGATCGCCGCTTGCTGGAACGGATCGCCGCACGCGACCGGGTCGCGTTCGAGACGTTCTTCCGCACGCACGGTCCGGCGGTCCACCGGTTCGTCCGCGATCTCGTGCGTGACGACGGTTTGGCTGAGGAGTTGACGAGCGACGTGATGGTCGAGGTTTGGCGGAGCGCCGGAAAATACGGCGGGCGCTCCCGCGCGCGCACCTGGATGTTCGGGATCGCGCACCACAAAGCGATCGACGCGCTGCGCAAGCGGCGCGCCGCGCTGGTTCCGCTCGACGATCTGCTCGGCGCCGCAACGAACGTCACCGGGCCGGAAGAAGCCGCGCTGCGCGCCGACGACCGCCGCCGCCTCGACGACGCGCTCACCTCGCTGAGCGCCGAGCACCGCGCCGTGCTGGAGCTGACGTACGTCGAGGGCTTCTCGCAAAAAGAGATCGCCGACATCGTGGACTGCCCGGTCGCGACCGTGAAGACACGCGCCTTTTACGCCAAGCAGCGGCTGCGCGACGCGCTCGCGACCGCGGAGCACCCGCGATGACCGAGCACGACGTCGCCGAGCTGCTGCCGTTCTATGCGAACGGTACGCTCGAAGCCGCCGAACGCGCGCGCGTGGAAGCCGAGCTCGCGACGTGCGAGACGTGCGCCGGCGAATTGCGCGAGCTGCAGACGCTCGCG
This sequence comes from Vulcanimicrobiota bacterium, assembly GCA_034666325.1. Taxonomy (GTDB): domain Bacteria; phylum Vulcanimicrobiota; class Vulcanimicrobiia; order Vulcanimicrobiales; family Vulcanimicrobiaceae; genus Vulcanimicrobium. The sequence continues at coordinate 249 of JAXDMB010000276.1, read as the reverse complement.
TCGTCGCTGAAGGCGCACGCCGCGGATGCGCCGCCGCTTCCGGAGCACGTCTTCGACGACGTGTTCGCGCGCATCGCTGCGCCGCACGCGGCGGACGCCGCGACGAAGCTGCGCACCGCATGGTGGGGCACGCCCGCGCGCTACGCGACGGCCGCGGCGCTGGTGGTGGGATTCGGCGCCGCCGGGATGGCGGCGTGGCACGTGCGTGAAGCCGACATCGCGCGCAACACGCAAGGCTCCGCCGTCACG
>JAXDMB010000275.1:0-4970 GCA_034666325.1 Vulcanimicrobiota bacterium | reverse complement strand
CGAGCTGCGGCACTACAGCGCCGGGCGTCGCGACGCACGCGCTCTTGATGATCGCCGCCTGCTGCAGGCGCGACTTGCCGGCCAGCGCGGCAACCAGCGGCGTGCGCTGTCCGTTCGCGGCGGGCAGCGGCGTCATGCGCAGCACTTGCAGGTTGATCGTGTCGTGGATGCCGCCGTGCACGAACCGCCAGCGCTGGATCGCGCCGGCGGGCACGGTGATCGACGGCTGCACGAGGCCGTTGATGCTCGTGAAGCGCCCGTTCGTGTCCCAGATCGTCGGCGAGAAGAGCTGCGAGTTGAAGTTCTCGACGACGCCTTTGGTGATCGTGCCCGGCTGCTGGGACGGATACGCGCACGTCCAGCGCGCGTTCGCGGACGGCGGCGGGTTGTTCGACTGCGAGTCGGCGGTCGTGTAGAGGCCCTTGTCGGTGATGAGGTTGTCGTACGGCCCGGTGACGACGCCCGGCGACGGGCTCGCCGCCGGCTGCCAGAAGCAGCCGTACGCGATCTGCTGCAGCAAGAACACGGTGTCCGGGAACGGCACCTTGTCGCTGCCGTGCAGGATCGTGTCGACGTCGACGATTCCGTTGTTCTGCGCGCGGTGCGCCCAGTCGCGGTCGCCGCGCACGATCAAGACGCCGGCGTCACCGCTGGAAACGCCCACGGCCGTCGAGCCGTGCATGTGCGCGTGGTACCAGAACGTCCCCGCGGGGTGATCGCTCGGGAGCGCGATGTTCACCGGATACGGCAGCGGCGACGGCGCGATCACGCGCAGCACGTTGTCGCTGTTCCCGCTCGGCGACACGTGGAGCCCGTGCGTGTGCATGTTGGTGGTGTTGAAGCAGCCGACGCCCGAGGGCAGCTGCAGATACGGCGCGGGCGAGCTCCCGCACGTGGGATCGTTCGGGCTGAGCTGGTTGTGCAGCGCCATGTGCAGCGTGTCGCCGGGCCGCATCTCGATCAGCGGCGAGGTCAGACAGCCGCTGTACGTCCGCAGCTCGAGCTGGTCCATCTTCTGGTCGGTGGGATTGTTGATCTGCGCCGGCACGCGCTTGAGCGCGAGATCGAGAAAAATGTCGTGCGTGCCGGGTACGAGCTTTTCCGGACCCGGATGGCACGCCGTCGCGTTGGACTGCGTCGCGCCCAGCGTGCGCGGTACGTTGCGCGTGGTCGAGAAGCGCGGCACCTGCGCGAACGCCGGGCTCACCGCGTTCTGCGACGGCTGCGCGGCCGCGGTCGGCGGTTTCGACAAGCCGGCGAAGGCGATCGCCACCGGCAGCGCAACCGCGCCGGCGTAGAGCGCGGCGCGGCCGAAAAGCGCCGCGCGCGAAGATGGACGAGAACGTGGCAACATCGACACCCCACAAGAGCATGAAAGAGGGTGCTGGTGTTCGGGTGCCGGGAGAAGACCCCTCGGTCGCTTAGGTCCGCATTACGCGTCAGACGTCCAGCGAACGAACGGACGCGATCCCCGGGACGGCGCGCAGCGCCGCGAGCGTCGCCTCGTCCGCGGGGCGATCCGTGGAGAGCACCATGACCGCGTCGCCGCCGACCGTGTTGCGCGACACCTGCATCGTCGAGATGTTCACCCGCGCGTCGCCGAGGATCGTTCCGACGCGCCCGATCATGCCCGGCACGTCCGCGTGCTGGGTGAGCAGCATCGCGCCGATGGGCGTCGCGTCGATCACGTAGCCGTCGAGCTCGACGATGCGCGGCGAGCCGCCGATGGACGTGCCGGTGATCGACGTCCCGTCCGCGATCACGCGCAGCGACGACGCGTACGACGGCGTGCTGGCGTCGCCGCGCGCGTCCACCACGATGCCGAGCTCCTGCGCGATCGACTCGGCGTTCACCACCGACACGCGGCGGTCCGTCGTCGCCTGCAGGAGACCGCTCAAAAAAGCGCGCGTCAGCGGCGCGGGCGGTACTTCCGCGAGCGCGCCGCCGAGCACGAGCGCGAACGCCGGCATGCGCCGCGGCCGCGCGTACTGCGGATAGAACCTGCCGAGGCGGTACGCGACGTCGAGGAACGGCACGACGCGCGCGGCTTCCGGACCGTCGGGCACCGGCGCGTTCACCGCGCCGCTCGCCGGTGCGCCGACCAGCACGCGCGCGACGTCGTGCGCGAGCTCCTGCGCGATGCGCGCGAGCGCTTCGTGCGTCGAGCCGCCGAGGTGCGGCGTCGCGTACACCTTCGGATGCCGGTGCAGCGCCGCACCGGTGCCCCCGGGCGGCGGCGGCTCTTCGGCCACGACGTCGATCGCCGCGCCCGCGAGCGCGCCGGAATCGAGCGCTTCGAGCAGGTCGCGCTCGACGATCACGCCGCCGCGCGCGCAGTTCACGAGATGCGCGTGCGGGCGCATCAGCCCGAGCTGCGCCGCGCCGATCATGCCGAGCGTTTGCGGGGTGAGCGGCACGTGCAGCGTCACGACGTCGCTCTCGTGCAGCAGCGTCTCGAGATCCACGAGCCGCGCGTCGAACGCGTCCGCGCGCGCCGCCGTGACGTACGGGTCGTGCGCGATAATCGTCATCCCGAACGCCTTCGCGCGCGTCGCGACGTTGCCGCCGATGCGCCCGAGCCCCACGATCCCGAGCGTCTTGCCGTACAGCTCCGTGCCGATCAGGTGCTTGCGGTCCCACACGCCGTCGCGCAGCTGCTGCACCGCCGACGGCGTGCGGCGCGCGAGCGAGAGCATCAGCGCGAACGTCTGCTCCGTGGCGGCGAGCGTGTTCGCACCGGGCGTGTTGAGCACGAGGATGCCTGCGTCCGTGGCGGCACCCACGTCGATCGCGTCAACGCCCGCGCCGGCGCGCCCGACGACGGCAAGGCGCGGTCCGGCCGCGAGAAGCTCGCGGTCGACGCGCGTCTCGGAGCGCACGATGAGCCCGTCCGCTTCGGCGAGCGCGGCCACCAGCTCGGCGCGCGGGCGGCCGACCAGCGAGTCGACGTCGATCCCCGCGTCGCGCAGCACGGCGAGTCCGGCTTCCGCGAACGGCTCCGCGACCACGACGCGTCTCCGGGACAGGCCGCTTCGATCCGTCGGGCGTAGTTGCACGCGCTTGTCTCTCCGCCTCACCGGGCCGGTCACGGTTGCGATCGCGTTCGCCGTCCCGCTCGTCGTGCTGCTCGCCTCGGTGCGGACGTCGGTCGGCTACTGGGACACGGGCGATCTGCAAACCGTTGCCTGGATCGCCGGAATTCCGTATCCCACGGGGTTTCCGGGCTACGTTCTGATCGGCTGGCTGTGGACGCACCTGCTGCCCTTCGCGTCGGTCGCGGCGCGACTGAACGCGCTGTCCGCCGTGGCGGTCGCGAGCGGCGCGGCGACGGTCGCCGCGATCGCGCTGCTGCTCGACGTGCTGCCGGCCGTCGCGATCCTCGCCGGCACGACGTTCGCCTTCGCCAACGTCGTGTGGCTGCGCGGCACGTACGCGGACGTGCACCCGCTCGGCTTCGCGGTCGCCTTCGCGGCGGTCGCGCTCGCGGTGCGCTGGGCGCTGCGCGGCGACGCGCGCGCGCTCGCGACGGGCACCGTGCTCGCCGGCGCGGCGGTCGCGATCGACAACACCACCGTGCTGATTTTGTTGGGGGGCGTCGTCGCGACGCTGGCGCGGCGCTGGCCGGCGCTGGTCGTCGTGCGCGCGGTCGCGGTCGCGGTGCTGATCGTCGCCGCGGCGTACGCCTATCTTCCGCTGCGCAGCGCGTACGTCACCGCGCACCGCGCCGACCCCACGCTCGCGCTGGGCATCCCGCCGGGGCGGCCGTTCTGGGACGACCACCATCCGTCTACGCGCGAGGGCTTTCGCTCGCTGGTCGCCGGTACGGAATGGGGTCCGGGCGAGACGCTCGCCGTGCTTTTCACACCGGCCGTGATGCGCCGCGCCTCCGACCGGTTCGGCGGCGCGTTCTCGGCCGACGAGCCGCAAGGGCTGCCCGTCGCCGCGCTGATCGGCATCGGATTCATCGTCGCGCAGGCGCCGCTCGTCGGGCTCGGGCTGGTGCTCGCCGCGATCGTTCCCGCGCTGTTCGGCGCCGCGTATCCCGCCGAAGCGGATCCCGAGCGCTACGTGCTCGCGCTGTACGCCGTCACCGCGCTCGGCGTCGCGGTCGCCGCGGACCGCACGGTGAAAGCGTTCGGCGGCCGGCGGCCGGCGGTCGCGCTCGGCGTCGTGTGCGCGCTGCTCGCGGTCGTCTGCGTGCGCGACGTCGTGCGCGGGCGCGAGCTGTTCGCTTTTCGCACGAATCCGGAGGCGAGCGAGCTGGGCACGCGCGTCGCGAAGGGCACGCGCGACGGTTCCGTGGTCGTCGCGCCGTGGGACTGGGCGACGTCGCTCGCGTACGGCGCGTACGTCGAGCGCCGGCTGGGCACACGTATCGTCGTGTGCGCGCTGCCGCGCGAGCATCTCGATGAATACGCGGCGTGGATGCGCGCGCGCCAGGTGACGATCGTGTCCGAAGGCGCGCCGGATCTGCCCGGGTATCGCACGCGCAAGCTGACGGACGGATCGCCGCAGGTGTACGAGATTCTCGCGCCGTGAACGCGTTGCTGGCCGGGCTGCTCGGCGCCATCGTCGCGCTCGCGTTCTCGCACGGGCGGCACACGCCGTACGACAACTACGTGCTGCTCGCGAGCCAGATGCTGCACGGGCACCTGTGGATCGATCCGCTGTGGCCGGGGCGCGAGATCGACGCGGTGCTCTTCGACGGCCACCGCTACATCGTCAACGACCCGGTGCCGGCCATTCTGATGCTGCCGCTCGTCGCGTTCGTCGGAACGTACGCGAACCAGACGCTGCTCGCGTGCCTGCTGTGCGGCGTCGCGGTCGGCGCGGCGTGGGCGCTGCTCCAACGCATCGGCGTGACGAACCGCGTCGCGGTGTGGCTGATCGTCTTCTTTCTGCTCGGCACCGATCTGCTGTGGTGCTCGATGCTCGGCGACGTGTGGTTCGTCGCGCAGACGTCCGCCGTC
>JAXDMB010000274.1:0-5914 GCA_034666325.1 Vulcanimicrobiota bacterium | reverse complement strand
CACATCGCTCTCGCCCATCCTGGGCTCCGCTCGTTCAGAGTGTCCGTCAGGGTGATGCCGCGTCCCGCGACACTGGCACCATGTTCGCATGCGGGAACTGGCCGGGGTGGGGTCGGCAGGGGCACTTGGCAGAGCTGGGCAGCCCATATGTCACCCTGAGCTTGTCGAAGGGTGGTGCGAAGCCGTCGTGACGGTCCGTTCTAGTGGGGCGCTTGCGTTGCGAGCGATTCGGCGATGATCAGGGTGAAGAAGATTGCCGGGATTCCCAGCGCCATCGTGGCGATGATCGTTCCGCCTTGCGGCCCGGAGTTTCCGGGTGGCCATTACATGCAACCGCCGTGGGCCGCGCACCACATCGGGATGGTGGCGGGGCTCGAGAGCATTGCGGCTATTGCGATGAGGGAGAACACGACGCCGCTGCCTAGGACCGCGACGGCGGTGATGGCGGTAGGGCGGTCCGTGCGCATGGCGTTGCGGCGGGCGGTTTTGGCGATCGCCGTCGCGGCGGCGACCGGGTCGGGGGTGGCTGCGGTGGCGTTCGTCATCATGGGATCACGATAGCGCCCAAGGGTTCGTGCGGCCGTCCGTAGTTTTACGGAACTTGCCGGTGCGCGGTGGCGCCCTTAGCTTATTGCGAAGATCGTTACCGGTTCCGCTTTGCCGCGGATTTTTGCGATCAGTTTTTCTGCGGCTGGGGGTTCTTTGAGGCGCGTGTACGTGCGGTCGTCCGCGTAGGTGGCGCCCGGTGGGGCTGCGCCTTGCAGGCGGCTTGCGAGGTTTGCTGCGTCGCCGATTACCGTGTAGTCCATGCGTTTCGGGCTGCCGATGTGGCCTGCGACGACTTCGCCCGTTGCTATTCCGATCGCCAGCTTTAGCGGCTCGCCGTCGGCTTGGATCGTTGCGGCTGCGCGGTGCAGGGCTTCGGCCACTGCTAGCGCGCGGGCGGCGTCGTCGTCGCGCACGCGCGGGGGGCCGAATACCACCATCAGTCCGTCGCCGTAGAATTTGTCCAGCAGGCCGTCGTGCTCGAACACGATTTGGACGGCAGCGCTGAAGAAGTTGTTGAGGATCTCCACGACCGCTTCGGCGTCGAGGCGTTCCGCGAGTTCGGTGAACGCGCAGATGTCGGCGAAGAGGATTGTTGCGGTTGCGCGTTCGCCGCCTAGTGCCACGCCGCCGGGCGCGCGCATCAGCTGCTCGACCACGTGCGGCGCGAGATAGCGCGCGAACGCGTCGCGGATCATGCGGCGCTGTTCCACGTCGGCCGCGTGCAGGCGTTCGAGCTTGCGGCGTTCGGTGAGGTCGGTGACGGCGATCGCCCAGCCGTGCGTTCCCGTGCCGTCCGGAAGGTCGAGCGGCGCGGTGCGGACTTCGAGCTGCAGATCGCCGCGCGTCGGGTGGTGCGCTTCCAATTCCGTCGGTTTGGTCGGCATCAGATTGTCGCCCAGGATCGTCGTGATGCCCGGGATCAATGCTTCGAGCGCGCGTGCCGGTTTGCCGATCATCGTCGTGCCGGCGACGCCGAACGTTTCGGCCGCCGCGTCGTTGAACGTTGCGATCGTTCCCGTTCCGTCCAGCGTGATGACGCCGCTCGTGATCGAGCCCAGCACGCGCGCTTGCAGTTGCTCGAGGCGGCTGATCTCCACCACTTGCGCGCGCAGCGCGTCGAAGAGGCGCGCGTTCTCGATCGCGAGCGCGGCTTGGTTGGCGAACGCGGTCAGGAGATCGGGGTCGTGCGGGGAGAACAGGCCTGGTGCGACGCGCGAGTCGAGGTAGACGACGCCGATCGTGCGCGCCTTTATCGCGAGCGGCACGCAGATGATCGAGCGCAGGCGCAGCGCGCGCACCGACAGGTTGATGTTGAAGCGCGGGTCCTGCTGGGCGTCTGTCGTCACGATCGGCTCGCCCGTTTCAAAGACGCGGCGCACCGTCGTCTGCGAGGGGCGCATGTCGTCGCCTTCGACGGTCGCGCGGTCGATGCCGTACGTCGTCGTCAGCTCCAGCTTGCCCTCGGCGTTGGCGATCATCAGGAAGCCGGTCTCCGCCTGCATCACCTCGACCGCCGTGTCGAGCACGGTGCGCAGCACGACGTCGAGCTCCAGCGAGGAGTTGACCGTTTCGGCGACACGGCCCAGCGTGCGCAGCTTGGCGAGCTCGCGATCCGCGTGGGTCGAGGAGGCGGCTAGGCGGCTTTGCAGCGAGGCGCGTTCGAGCGCCAGCGTCTCGTACGCGCGCTCGGCGGCGGCGACGGCCGCGAGCAGCGCCGGGTCGCCGGCGGCGGCCGCGCGCCGGCGCAGCGCCGCGAGCGCGTCGCCTCCCGCGTGGGAGGTGTTTACCGCGTCGGACACAGGGGAGTGAAGGCAGCGGCGGTGGAGGGGTTCCGCTGCCTTCGCATCCTTCGACGGATCAGCACCTCGGCTGGTTCCTCACTTCCCGGCAACGTTCCGCTCATGTCGATGCGCCATGATCGGGCCATGACGAACGAACCGATGTTCCCGGCCGCGGACGCGGCCCTCGCGGCGCGCGAGCGCGTGCAGACCCTCGCGCCGGATGCGGCGCGCGACGAGCGCGCGTCGGCGCGCCTCGCCAAAGCGGCCATCTTCGAGGAGGCGCTGCTCGGCGCGCTGCGCGCGCACTTCGCGGAGTTGCGGACGGTGGCGAAATGAGCGAGTTCGACCTCCTGTCGGTCGCCGCGGACGGGATGGGCGTGCAGCGCACGCTGCTCGACGTCGCGGCGCGCAACGTTGCCGCGGCGCAGGCGTCGACGCCGCAGCATCCGTATCCGCGCCTCGTAGCGCGCTTCGCGGCGGCCGATCCGGTGGACGCGTTTCTCGACGTGCCGGGCGACGGCAACGGTGAAGACGACCCGGCGGGGACGCGGTTCGCGGGCACGGCGCGTTCCGGCGAGACGGCGGACGCGCTCACCGAGATGATCGCGGTGCTCGACGCGCAGCGTGCGTACGAAGCGAACGCGTCGGTGTTCGACGTCGGCAAGAAGCTCGCGGAGCGCACGCTCGACGTGGGTCGCATCTGATGCGCGTCGACGTGCTGGTCCCTGACGGGCCCGCGCTGCCGGACGGGCCGCACGGCGTGAGCGGGGACGTGAAAACGTTCGGGTCGTCGTCCGGCGCGGGCGAATTCGGCAAGCTGGTCGATGCGGCGGGGTCGATACTCGCGGGCGCGGATCGCGCGGAAGCGGCGTTCGCCGCGCATCGCGGCGGGCTGCAAGTGATGGTCGTCGAGCGCGCCCGGGCCGATATCGCGCTGCAGATCGCCGCGACGGCTGCCCAGCGCGCGGCGCAGTCCGTGTCGACGCTGCTCGGAATGCAGATCTGAACCATGGCGTTCGCGACGGTTCTCGCGCGTCTGCGCGCGTCGTCTCCGCGCGTGCGGCTCGTTGCGGCGCTTGCGGTTGCCGTGCTGATCGTGATGGGGGCGTTCGGTTTCTTCGCGTCGCGCGACACGCGCGTTGCGCTGTTCGCGACGCCGTTGCGCGCCGATCAGCTCGCGGAGGTTGAGCAGCGGCTCGCGGCGTGGAACGTGCCGCACGTTTCGGCGAGCGACAACGTGCGCGTGGATCGTGCCAAGCGCGGTGAGCTGCTGTTGCGTCTGGCGCTGGCCGGCGTGCCGCACGCGCACCTCGCGGGAAGTGACGAGGCGCTCGCGCACGTCGGCGCGCTGACCCCGCAGACGGTGCTCGAAGCGCAGACGCGCGACGCGCTCGCGGCCGATCTCGCGCTGGGCTTGCGCGGCGTCGAGGGCGTGGCGGACGCGCGCGTCGTTATCGCGCCGTCCAGCGGCGGCGTGTACGCGGATGAAGCGCGGCGCGATGCGAGTGCGAGCGTTCGGGTGACGCTCGCGGCCGGCGCACGTTTGGGCGCGCGTACGGTCGCCGGGATAAAAGCGTTCGTCGCGGGCGGCGTTCCCGGGCTGGATGTCGAGCGCGTGACGGTGCTCGACGATCGCGGGCTCGCGCTCGACGGGGACGGCGGCGACGACGCGCCCGATGTCCAAACCGCGCTGCAAAGCGCGCTCGACACGGCGTTCGGTGCGGGCGCCACGATCGTGCGCGTACACCGCGAGCCGCTCGGCGAACGCCGTGACGTGCGCGACGTGCGGCGCGCCGCGGTCGACGGCAGCATCGCGCGCGCGACCATCGACGAGCGGTACGCGTCGACGGCGAAGAAGTATTCGAAGACGAGCGCCACCGAGGACCGCGGAAGCCGCACCCACGAGGAGCATCGCGTCGCGGGCGCCGGCGCGACGGCGCGCTTGACGGTCGCCGTGTTCGTTGACGCCGCTCGGCGGCTCGATCTCGCGAAGATTCGCGCGCTCGCGTCGGCGGCCGCCGGGCTTCGCGCGGATCGCGGTGACGCGGTCAGCGTCGAGGCTGTCGCGTTCGGTGACGGGACGCCGCGCGCGGCGCACGGAGCCCGCACGCCGGGCTGGGTGCTCGCGTTCGCGAGCGTCTTGCCGCAAGCGTTCACCGCGCTCGCCGTCGTGCTTGCCGTCGCGTTCGGCGCGAAACCGCTGGTAGCGGCGGCCACGCGTGCGATTGAATCCGCATCGGTGCGCAACGCGGCGCGCGACGTCATCTCGATTCCGCCGGCGCGCGTGCGCCGAGCGCTCGAGGGCGAACCGCCGCACGTCGCCGCGGCAATCATCTCCGCGCTGCCGGCGGTGACCGCCACGGCCGTGCTCGACTTGTACGCGCCCGATGAGCGCGCTGCGATCGTGCGCCGTCTCGCGCGCGCGAACGCGGCGTTGCTTCCGCCCGCGGAGGAACTGATCCGTGAGCGCTGACTTCATCTCGCTCGCCGATCTGTTGCGCGCTGCCGCGCAACCGCCCGCACCGGCGCCCGAATACGACGAAGAGCGCGACGAAGGTAATGTTCAGGACATCGTCGCGGAGAGCGAACCGTCGTCCGCGACCGGCACGAACGCGCGCATAGCGCGCGAAGCACAACCCGTGTCGCCCACGAATGCGCGCGATGAACGAATGGCGCTGGTCCCAGCGGCGCGCAACGATCGTGCCCGGCTCACCACGTGTGTCGTGCCGTCGGATCCGGACGATGCCGTGGCGGGAGCGCTTCGTGATGCGCGGTTGTTTCGGGCGCGGTTGGCCGATGCGCTCGATGATGCGGTGGCGCGGCTCGTGCGGGAGATCGCGACCGATGTGCTCGCACGCGAGCTGCGGCTGGCGCCGTGCGAGATCGCGGTCCTCGTGCGGCGCGTGCTCGAGCGGGCGCCGGTCGTTCGCGTCCGCGTGGCGCCTGCGGATCTGACGCTGGTGCCCGGTGTGCCGGTGCTCGCGGATCCCGATTTGTCCGCAGGCGACGCGGTCCTCGAGCTCGGTCGCGGCGAGCTGGATGCGCGACTCGGCGTGCGGCTCGCCGCGGTGCTCGAGGCGTTCTCGTGACCGGGCAGGGGCCGGGCGGCGTTGTTGCAACACGCGGATTGCGGGCCGTGGGCGGCGTCGTTGCGACGCGCGGATCGCTGGTCGAGGCCGAGCTGCCGTTCGCGCGCGTCGGGGACGGCGTGCGCGTGTGCGCGCGCGACGTCGCGGTGAACGCGCGGATCGCGTCGCTGCAGGGGACGCGCGCGCTGGTCGCGCCGTTCGGCGGAATCGACGGCGTGGCGGTCGGCGACCGCGTCGAGGCCGATCCGGCCGGGCTGGCGCTTCTGCTCGGAACGCGGCTGCTCGGGCGCGCGATCGACGCGGCGGGCTTGCCGCTCGACGGGCGTCCCGCGCCGCGCGGGCGGCGCACCGTGACGGGCGGGCAGCCGCACGCGGTCGGCGAGCGCCGTCCGTGCGCGGACGTTTTCTGGACCGGCCTGCGCGCGATCGACGGGCCGCTGGCGCTCGGGCGCGGCGCGCGGATCGGGCTCTTCGGCGCGCCGGGCGCGGGCAAGT
>JAXDMB010000273.1:0-9940 GCA_034666325.1 Vulcanimicrobiota bacterium | reverse complement strand
CGACGACGGGCATCCGCGTCAATTGCGTCACGCCGGCGGCGGTGGAATCGCCGATGTTCGCGCAGATGACGCAAAGCCACATCGACTACATGCTCTCGAAGATCCCGATGAACCGCTTCGGCACGGTCGACGAGATCGCGGCGCTCGTCGCGTGGCTGTGCACCGAGGAATGCTCGTTCTCGACGGGCGCCGTGTTCGATCTAAGCGGCGGCCGCTCGACCTACTGACGGGCGCGTCAGCCCCTCACCTCACCGTACCAAAACCAGCACTGCTGCGGGCACCAACAGCACGAGTACGATTGCGAGGCAACCCTTCGCTTGCGGCGCGGTGAATTTTTCGGGTTCGGTCTCGCGCAGCGTGCGTTCGATCAGCTCGACCGTGTCTTTCGCTTCGACGAGTCCGGCGCCGGTCGCCTCGCGGTACATCTTGATCGCCACGATCTTCTTACCGGCGTACAGCGCGCTGGAGATCTGGACGAGTTCCGTGTCGGAGAGCGGCCCGTTCTTCATCATGCGCCACGGTAGAATTCGATCGTCTTACGCGTACCGTCGGTGAGCGGCGTGCGATAGACGTTCGGGAACACCGCGTGCAGCGGTGCTTCGTCGAGCCGCGCGGCGAACATCAGCTCCGGGCCTTCGGCGCGCACGTCGGCGCCGGGGACCTCGGCCTTGATCGCGCCAAGGACCTCATCGATGCGCGCGAGCTGGCCCTGCAGGCTGAACGCGTATGCACCGTCCGGCGTGTCGGTCGCCGCTCGCGCGAAGATAGCCGCGACGTCCTCGACGTAGTCCATGCCGGTCGCGCCGGTGAAGCGGATCGTGTACGGCGTTCCTTCCGCGGCGGCGCGCATCGCGAGCGTCGGGTCTGCGGTGACGCCGATCTCGCGGCCCGGTCCGTATACGGTCGCGGGGCGCAAGCCCACGCTGCGAATACCGGCATCGTCGTAATACGCGCGCGACGTCCCCTCGTTGCACAGCTTGTACGCGCCGTAATGCGTGCGCGGTTCCGGATGCACGCCGTCTTCGGCACCGAACACCGCCGCGCTCGACGCGTACGCGATCCCGCGCACGCCGTGGCGCTTCGCAGCTTCGAACACGTGCAGCGTGCCGAGCACGTTGATCCGCGCGCCGAGCAGCGGGTCCTTGCGCGCGGTCGGAATGAGCACCGCCGCGAGGTGCACGACCGCGTCGCACCCATCGACCGCCGCATCGACCGCCCCGGCATCGGTGATGTCGCCGGTGACGTGCTCCACCGCCCCGGCGGTGACGATCGCGTCGAACAGCGTACGCTCGCCGTGAACGTCGAACGTGCGCACGGCATCGCCTTGCTCGAGAAGCGCACGCGCGGTCCACGCGCCGATGAACCCGAGCCCGCCGGTGATGAGCACGCGCATCACGCGAGCACTCCGCCGAACTCAGCGAGCGCGCCGTCTTCGGATACCGAGAGCGCGTCTGAAGGCTCGGCCACCGCGTAGCGCCCGTCGTTCTGGATCTCCGCGAGGGCCGCTTCTGACGCCGCGAACGCGTCGATGTGCAGCGTATCGCGAATGCGTGCGACGCGGGCGTGCGCGGCGTCTTGCACGCCCGCCGCGTTGAGGGCGTGGCGGATTGCGTCGCCGTCGTTGTCGCACACGATCGGCAGGCGCGCGCCGGCCGGATGCGCCGCGGTCAGCGCGTTCAAGTACGTCGCGTCCCAGTCGATCGCGTTCGCGAGCCGGCGGGTGCAGAAATCGGCAAGCCCGATCCCGGTCGCGTTCCCGTCGGACTCCGCCGACAGCTCGCGCACGTACAGCTGGTCGATCACCGGCTGCGGCACTTTCTGCGTGCGCCCGTCCACGGCGCGGCCGGTGACGTTCGTGTCCATTCCGCTCCCGGAGAAGTTCTTGCCCATGCGGTCGACGATCAGCAGGTCGAGCTCCGCGAACGGCAGCTTCGGCATGAGCTCGCGCGCGCGCCGGAGCAGGCGTTCCTCGCCCGCAACGATGTCGCCCGTAGCGAACGCTTCGAGCGCGTGCGTGCCGCCGCGGTTGTCTTCCACAATTGCAAGTCCCGCCGCGATCGGCAGCCGCTCGAACATCAGCGCTGCGATCTCGCGGATGATCGGCTCGTAGCCCCAGCGCGCGAACGCGGCGTGATAGCGCGCGGCGCCGATTGCTTTGCCGAGTCCGATGGCGGTCATCTTGAGGATTCCGCTCTCGATCTCGCCGGTGAAGTCGGTATGCGGCTTCACACGACCCACCACGACGATCGCGTCGGCGCGTGCGGCGCGCGCATCGCATGCGACCGCAATACCGTGCGCATCGGTGGTTCCGACTTCCGTGACGTCCATCTCGCTCTCGATCGGTGCGCCCGCACTGCGCTCGCTGACGCCGAGATGCGCGAGCATCGCGCGCTGACCGTCGCCGGTGCCGCCCCCGTGCGACCCCATCGCAGCGACGAGAAACGGCACCGCACCAGCATCGCGCACGGCATCGCAAGCGCCGCGCAAGATCGCATCGATGCGCGAGATCCCGCGGCTGCCGGCAGTCACCGCAACGCGCGCCCCGACACGCAGCGCGTGCCTCGCAAGCACGGGCGCAAGCGCCGCACGCGCCGCCGCGGAAACATCGGCAATCGCCGGCACGTCGAGAGTATCGCGGACAAGTCGCGCTTCGATGGTATTCATTTCGCCTCTGTGATCGCGATGATGTCGCGTTGCGTTTGCGCGAGGTGGACGCGCATTGCGTCGCGTGCGCCGGCTGCGTCCCGGCGCAGCACTGCTTCCGCGATCGCTTCGTGGTCGGCGAGCGCGCGCGTCAGGACGCCTGGGATCGCGTCGGTGAGCGCCTGTGCGTACCGCAGCAGCTCGTGCATCGGCTGCGTCATGCGCTCGAGAACGCGGTTGCGCGCGGCGCGCAGCAGGGTGAGGTGAAAAGCGGAGTCGCCGCTGACGAAGCGGTCCGGGTCGTCGAGCGACGCGCGCATCGTCTCGACCGCATCCCGCAGCGCATCGCGCTGCTCGGCGTCGGCGCGTTCAGCGGCCAGTGCTGCCACCTCGCACTCGATGATCGTGCGGGCCTCGAGCAGGTCGTGCAGCACCGCGGCGCTCGGCCCGCGGCCGCGCAGCGCGCCGAGGATCTGCGGGTCGAGCGGGTCCCACCGGTCGGGCGTCGTGACCCGCGTTCCCGAACCGTGGCGCACCTCGATCAGGCCCTTCGCACCGAGCACCCGCAGCGCTTCGCGAACGACGGAGCGCGACACGCCGAACCGCGCGCTCATCTCCGGTTCCGTCGGGAGCAAGCTGCCCGGCGGCAGCTCGCCGCTCGCGATCATGGGCATGAGCGCGTCGACGACGTGCGCATGGAGCCGCCGCGGAATTCCGATCGCGTCCATCCGGCTTCGAAGTTGTCCGATGACTCGACAGGTCCCTCGCGGCCCGGAGCGCCAATCAAACCGGCATGAAGCGGTGTGTCATTGCTCTTTCGCTCGGCCTTCTCGCGCTCGCCGGGTGCTCCGGCGGCGGCGGCACGATGCAACAGACGGTCATCGGCCCCTGCCCGACCGTCGCGATCTCCGACGCGCAGGCGCACCTCGTCTCCCCGCCGAGCGGCGCGACGGGCGTCTCGCCGTCGATCGGCTCGATCAGCGTCGCCTATGGTACGTCCGCCGTCCTTACGTTCATCCAGCTCACGCCGGGCGACGGGTCTCCGAGCGTTTCCGGAAACGCGTCCTTCACCGGCGTCCTCCCGTCCAGCGGCGTCGTGGCCGTGACGATCCCCGCGCTGAAGCCGGCCACGAAGTACACGGTGACCGGCCAGAACGCCGACTTCGCGCACATCGTGGGCTGCTTTGCGAAGGTCACCGCGGACTTCGGTTCGTTCACGACGCAGTAGCTCGGGACGTCCAGCGGCCGCAATCCGCTAGCCGGCGCAGGAGTTGTCTGATGACCCGACGATTTCTACCGGCCACATGCCGCTTTCGCACGACGGTGCCGCGCTGCGTTTAAAGGACGACGACGACGTTGCCGTCGCGTTGCGTCCGCTCGCGCCGGGTGCCGTCGTTCGCTTCGCCGGCGATGCGGAGGCCGGCGGCCTCGCCGTGCCGATCGCGTCGGAGATCCCGACCGGCCACAAGTTCGCCACGCGCCCGATCGCGCAGGGCGCGCTGATCCGCAAGTACGGCCAGGTGATCGGCAAGGCGTCGGCGCCGATCGCCCCCGGCGAGCACGTGCACGTCCATAACGTCGAAGGCACCCGCGGCCGCGGCGATCTCGAAGAGGCGGCGCGATGACAACCACCGCCGCCGGCACTCGCACGCGCACGTTCATGGGCTACAAGCGCGCGAACGGAACCGTGGGCGTGCGCAATCACGTGCTGGTGCTGCCGTCGGTGATGTGCGCGAACCACGTCGTCGAGTTGATCGGGCGCAAGGTTCCGGACGTCGTCACGATCACGCACCCGACAGGCTGTTCGCAAGTCGGCGCGGACTTCGAGCAGACGAAGCGCACGATGGCCGGCTTCGCGTCGAACCCGAACGTCGCGGCGGTGCTCGTCGTGGGCCTCGGCTGCGAGACGAACGAGTCCAAGGCGCTCGCGCAAGAGATCGCGGCGCGCGGACAGCGCGTCGAAGTGATCGGCATCCAGGAGTGCGACGGCACGACGAAGACGATCGCGCGCGGCGTCGAGCTCGCGAACCAGCTCCTGCAGGAAGCCGCCGCGCACGAGCGCACCGAATGTCCGGTGAGCGCGCTGATCGTCGGCACGGAATGCGGCGGCAGCGACGGCTTCTCCGGCATCACCGCGAACCCGGCGCTGGGCTACACCAGCGACAAGCTCGTGTCCGAAGGCGGCACGGTAATTCTCGCCGAGCTGCCGGAGCTGGTCGGTGCGGAGCACCTGCTCGCGGCGCGCGCGAGCGAGCCCGTCGCGGCGAAATTGTACGAGCTGATCGAGCGCGTCGAGGCGCGTGCGCGCGCGATGCACGTTGACATTCGCTGGGGCAACCCGACACAGGGCAACATCGCCGGCGGCCTCACGACGATCGAGGAGAAGTCGCTCGGCGCCGCCTACAAAGGCGGCTCGACGGAGCTGCGCGAGGTGGTCGAGTACGCCGAGCGCCCGAGCACCAACGGCCTCGTCGTGATGGACACGCCGGGCCAGGACATCGAGCAGCTCACCGGGATGATCGCCGGCGGCGCGCAGGTCGTCGTGTTCACGACGGGCCGCGGCACGCCGACGGGCTCGCCCATCGCGCCGGTGATCAAGGTCGCGACCAACACGTCGATGTTCGAGCGCATGCGCGAGAACATGGACGTCAACGCGGGCGCGATCGTGGACGGTACGCGTTCGCTCGAGCAAGTCGGCGACGAGATATTCGACTGGATCGTCGACGCCGCAAACGGGCGTGAACCCGCCGCGGAAGCACTCGGCTTTCGCGATTTCGCGATCAACCGCATCGGGCCGTCGTTCTAGCGCGGCCCCAACCAAGGAGCGTGCGTCTGTGAAACTCGACCGGAAGAACTTTCTTGCCACCACCGGCGCCGCGGCGGCGGGTGCGGCGTTCGGATTTCCCGCGATCGTCGGCGCGGCGCCGGAACCGATCCGCATCGGCACGATCCCGTGCCTCACCGGCTCGAACGCGCTGCTGGGACAGCAGGAGCACGAAGGCGCGGCGCTCGCGGTCGAAGAGATCAACGCGCGTCCCGACAAAGTGTACGGCGGCCGGCCGTTCGAGATCGTCGAGGAAGACGCGACGAACGACAACCAGTCCGCGGTCGCGGCGCTCAACAAGCTGCTCGGCGAGAACGTCGTCGCAGTGATCTGCCCGGTGCTCTCGACACAAGTGCAGGCGATGGCGCCCGTGATGAAGACGCACGAGATTCCGTGGATGACGGGCGGCACCGCGGTGAAGAACACGCAGCTCGGCGTCGGCAGCATGTTCCGCCTGCGCGCGTCGGACGGCATCACCGCCGCCGGCATGACGAACTTCGCGGTGAAGGACAAGAAGGGCAAGAAGGTCGCGATCCTCCACGCCAGCGACGCGTTCGGAACGGGCGGCGCCGACCAGATCGTCCAGAATCTCGACAAGATGGGCATGAAGCCGGTCGCCAACGAGCAGTATCCCAAGGACGCGAAAGACTTCACCGCCGAGATCCTCAAGATCAAGCAATCCGGCGCTGACGTGCTTCTCATGTACATCCAGAACCCGAGCGACACCGCGATCATCCTGAAGCAGATACGCTCGCTGGGACTGAACGTGCCGGTCGTCGGCTCGCCGTCGCTCGCGAACCAGACCGCGATGGAAGTCGCCGGAAAAGACGCGTACGGCACGTTCGCGGCGGTGGACTTCATCGTCGGTTTCAATTCCAACGTCGCGACGCACTTCTTGACGTCGTTCTTCCGCAAGTACCACCATTTGCCGGATGTCGGAACGGGCTCGGGCTGGGTGTACGACTCCGTCTACATGCTCGCGGACACGTACAAGAGGCAGAAGTCGACCGATCCCAAGCAGACGATCGCGGCGCTCAAGGGCATCAAGAAGTGGGACGGCGTTTTGGGCACGTTCAGCGCCGATGCCGAGGGCAACATGGTGCACTCGGTGTCGATCGGCCAGAACCAAGACGGCAAGCTGCACCTCGTCAAGAAAGTCTCGGGCTAGATGCACGTCGACCCGGTCGCCAACATGCAGCTGCTCGTCAGCGGTCTGGCGATCGGGTCGATCTACGCGCTCGTCGCGCTGGGGTTCGTGCTCATCTACAACGCGGTGGGCGTGGTGAACTTCGCGCAGGGCGAGTTCGTGATGTTCCCCTCGTACATCGCGGTGACGTTTCTGCTGCCGGCGACCGCGGTGTTCGGCACGATCGTGCACTGGCAGCTTCCGGTGCTCATCGTGTACGCGCTGGTGCTCGTGCTGATGGTCGGTTTCGGGCTCTTGTTCAACCGCATTGCGTACCACCCGCTGCGCGACCGCGGCTGGCTCCCGGTGGTCATCTCCACGATCGGCGTGTCGATCTTTCTGCGCAATGCGGCGCAGATCACGTGGGGCAGCCAGCCGATCGTGATGCCGAGCCTGTTCACGGTGGACACGATCGCGGCGGGACCGCTGCACATCCGCCCGCAGGACTTGCTCATCATCGGCGTCACCGCGCTGCTGATCGCATTCCAGTATTTTCTGTTCGAGCGCACCACGCTGGGCAAGCAGATGCGCGCGACGGCCCAAGACCGTACCACCGCGCGGCTGATCGGAATCCGCGTCGGGCGCATCGTGTCGATCACGTTCGTGTACAGCGCGCTGCTCGGCACGATCTCCGGGCTGCTCGTCGCGCCGCTGTTCACCGTCACCAAGGAGATGGGCGGGCTCATCGCGCTCAAGGCGTTCGCGGCGAGCATCGTCGGCGGCTTCGGCAGCATTCCGGGCGCGATCGTCGGCGGTCTCGCGATCGGCGTGATCGAGACGTTCGGCGGCTTCTACGTGTCGTCGTCGTACGTTGACGCGATCGCGTTCATCATCCTCATCGGCGTGCTGCTGTTCAAACCGTCCGGCCTGTTCGGCGAGCGCGTCACGGAGAAGGCGTGATGGGCGGCCGCCGCGCGCTCTGGATCGCCGGCATCATCGGCGTGGCCGCACTGCTGCCGGTGTTCGTGCACTCCGATTACGTGCTCACCCTGCTCGATCTCGCGGGCATCTACGCGATCGCGGTGATGGGTCTGGGCATTCTGCTCGGCTTCACCGGGCAGATGTCGCTCGCGCAGGCGGCTTTCTTGGGTATCGGCGCGTACACGTCGGCCTGGTTCACCACGCACCTCGGCTGGCCGGTGTGGCCCGCGATGGCCGCCGCCATCGTGATGAGCGCGCTCGTCGGCTTGGCCGTCGGCTACCCGTGCCTGCGGCTCTCGGGCCACTATCTCGCGCTCGCCACGATCGGTTTCGGCATCATCGCGCAACTCGTGCTGATCAACTGGAAGGCCGTGACGAACGGCAGCGACGGCATCACCGGCATTCCGCCGCCGCAGATCGGCCCGTGGGTTCTCGACACCTACGGCAAGTACTACTATCTCGTGCTGGCCGCGGTGCTGCTGTGCGCGTACATCGCGTGGCGGATCAAGACGACGCGCGTCGGCCGGGCGCTGCACGCGATTCGCGAGAACGAGATCGCGGCGCGCGCGACCGGCATCGACGCGACGCGCTACAAGATCATCGCGTTCGTGCTCGCCGGCGCGTACGCCGGCCTTGCGGGCAGCCTGCTGGCGCACGACATCAAGTTCATCAGCCCCGACTCGTACTCGTTCGACCAGTCCGTCGTGTTCCTCGTCATGCTAATCCTCGGCGGCTCGTCGTCCATCAGCGGCGCGATCATCGGCGCGCTGCTGCTCACGATGCTGCCCGAAGTGCTGCGCCCGCTGAAAAGCTCGTACATCATGGTGTACGGCGCCGCGGTGATCGCGATGATCGTGTTCATGCCGCAGGGACTCGTCGGCCTGTTCTCCGCGCTGCGCACGCGCTTCGAGCCGCGCACGCCGCCGCGCGCGAGCGCACCGGCCGGCCTCTCGAACACGCCGAGCGCAGCCGGCGCACCGGGCGCGGAGCCCGCATGAGCGAACCCGTCGTGCCGGACTCGAACATCGGGCGTGACGCGGCTGCGATTTCCGCACCGCCCGACGCGATCGCCGCGGCGGAGAGCGGGCTGCTCGAAGTTCGCGGGCTGATCAAACGGTTCGGCGGTGTCGTCGCCGTGAACGCGCTCGACATGACCGTGCGCGCGGGCGACGTGCACGCGCTCATCGGTCCCAACGGTTCCGGGAAGACGACGACGCTCAACGTGATCTCGGGCCTGTACCGCGCGGACGGGGGCTCGATCCGGTTCGACGGCGTGGAGATCGCCGGCCGTGCGGCGCACGCGATCGCGAGCGGCGGCATCGCCCGCACGTTCCAGAACATCCGGCTGTTCGGCGAGCTGAGCGTGCTGGACAACGTGATGATCGGCCGCCACGTGCGCACGCGCGTCAGCTTCGTGTCGGCGCTGTTCCCCGGCGGCGCGACGGCGCGCGAAGAGCGCGAGACGCGCGAGCGCGCGCTCGACCTGCTGCGGTTCGTCGGTCTCGAATCGGCCGCCGGCGCGGCCGCGCGCAGCTTGCCGTACGGCGACCAGCGCCGCGTGGAAATCGCCCGCGCGCTCGCGAGCGAGCCGCGCCTGCTGCTGCTCGACGAACCCGCGGCCGGCATGAATCCCGCGGAGACCGACACGCTCGTCGCGCTGCTGCGCGGCATCCGCGAGCGCGGCGCGACGCTGCTGCTGATCGAGCACGACATGAACCTCGTGATGTCGGTGAGCGACACGATCACCGTGCTGAACTTCGGCCAGCACATCGCGGAAGGTCCGCCGAGCGCGATCGCACGCAATCCCGACGTGATCACCGCGTACCTGGGAGGCACGCTCGATGCTGCTTGAGATCGAGAACCTTGTCGTGCGCTACGGTGCGATCGAAGCGCTGCACGGCATCTCGCTCGGAGTCGCGGAAGGCGAGATCGTGTCGCTGCTCGGCGCGAACGGCGCGGGCAAGAGCACGACGCTCAAAGCGATCTCGCGCATCCTCGCACCGAGCGCGGGAACGGTGCGCTTCGCGGGCCGTTCGCTCGACGGCCTCGATCCGGAGGACGTGGTCGCGCGCGGCATCGCGCACGTGCCCGAAGGCCGCCGGATCTTCCCCGGACTCTCGGTGCTCGACAACATGCGCCTGGGCGCGACGGCGCGCCGCGCGACGAGCGCACAGATCGAGCGCGACGTCGAAGAAGTGCTCGGGATCTTCCCGAAACTGCGCACGCTCGGCACGAAGCTCGGGTGGACGCTCTCGGGCGGCGAGCAGCAGATGCTCGCGATCGCGCGCGGGCTGATGGCGAAGCCGCGGCTTCTGCTGCTCGACGAGCCCTCGCTCGGCCTTGCGCCGAGCGTCATCGGCGATCTT
>JAXDMB010000272.1:0-5261 GCA_034666325.1 Vulcanimicrobiota bacterium | reverse complement strand
TTAGTACCTGATGGGTTAGTACCTGATGAACGACGTCACGTCGACGTCCGGGAGCGCGGCGCGGCCGTTCAGCGCTTCCAGCTCGATCAAGACCGCGGTGCCCACGATCTTCGCGCCCAGCTTTTCGAGCAGGCGCAGGGTTGCCGCGATCGTGCCGCCGGTTGCCAGCAAATCGTCGACGACCAGGACGCGGTGCCCGTTTCCGACCGCGTCGGCGTGGATCTCCAGCGTGTTGGTGCCGTACTCGAGCGCGTACTCTTCGCTGAACTTCTCGCCCGGCAGCTTGCCCGGCTTGCGGACCGGGACGAAGCCCGCTCCGAGCGCGTACGCGACCGGGGCGCCGAGCATGTAGCCGCGCGCCTCGATTCCCACGACCGCTTCCACCTTCGCGTCACGGAAACGCTCCACGAACAGATCGATGGTCGCCTTGAAGCCCTGCGGGTCCGCCAGCAGCGGCGTGATGTCGCGAAACAGGATTCCGGGGATCGGGAAATCGGGGATGGCTCGGATCAGCGATTCGATCTGCACGGTCACGGCTCGCCCGCTTCGCCCTCGCCGAAACGGGGCCTGCGGGCCCCTGATGCGGCCCTGGGAACCCCGGCGGCGTCACACCTCGTTGTCCTGGTGAAATCATTCCCGCTTTCGGGAAAACAGGAGACGCTATGAACGGTAAATTCCTGACGGCGAGCGCGCTCGCGGCGACGATGACGTTCGGGGCGGTCGCGCCGGCACTCGCGGACGGCGCGGCGAGCACGCGCAACATCATCCTCGGCGGCGCGGCGGCTGCGGTTCTGATCACCAATTACAACCACAAGAAGCACGCGAAGCAGCAAGAGAACCGCGAACAGGCGCGCCGGCAGGCGTCGTATCGCTCGTACTTCTACCACCGGTACGGGTACTACCCGAGCGAAGCGCAGTACCGCGACTGGTACTACCGCACCTACGGCTCCTATCCGTCGAACTGAGCGCGCGCACGGGAGACTGACGATCGAGCCACCCCGCCCGGGGTGGCTTTTTCGTCCCGCAGAAGAGCGATTGTCGTGATCGATCTCCGGCGCGACCGCGACCGCATGGTCGTGGCAGTCGCGCTCGCCATCGCCATCCACGAGGTCCTGCTGGGCCTCGTGCACGGTCCCGCGCGCTCGAACGACACCGAGTCCGAAGCGCAGACGACGCGCATCGTGTTCGAGACGCCCCGCCCCACGCCGACGCCGCACCCCACGCCCAAGCCGACGGCGACCCCGCATCCCACGCAGCCGCCGACACCGGAGCCGCGCATCACGCCGCCGCCGCGCAGCACGCCCGCGCCGGTGCAGCAGGTCGCGGGGCGCGCGAAGGGCCGTCCCGCGCGCCGTCACGGCGGCGGCGCGCACAAAGCGATCGCCAAAGCCGCCACCGGAACGTACGCGAATCCCAAGGCGGCGGGCGCGGGCACCGGCACGTCCACCGGCCACGGCAGCGGCAACCAGCCGGGAACCGGCGGCGGACTCGGCGGCAACGGGAACGGCGACGCGGGCAACGGAAACGGCGCGTTCAATGCGAACTCGCCGTGCGGTTTCGTGGACTTCCGCCCGCACGGCGCACCGCGCTATTCGAACGGCACCGCGACCGAGACGATTCGCGCGACGGTGACATTCCCGGACGGGCACACCGAAACCGCGGAGTTTCCGTACAAGTGGATCTATCCGAACGGCGAGCAGAGCGATCCGTGGTCGGACACCAACTTGAAGAAGCCCGATTCCCCCATCAACCTGCAGATGCCGCCGCCCGGCAGCGACATCAACTCGTATCCGCCGCTGATCCAGTACATCATCCGGCACTCGGACGCGGGCGGCTTCACCGATCTGCCGGCCTGTCCGAAGAACCGCGGGTGAGCGTCGTACACGTGGCGGTCGACGCGCACAATCTGACGCGCGACGACCGCGGGATCGGGCGCTACGCGCGCGCGGTGCTGTCGCGAGCGCTGCGCGATCCGGGCTTCCGCTGGACGTTCGTGGTGCGCGATCTGATCCCCAAACGCGCGGCCGTCGCGCGCGCCGTGGGTGCGGATGAGGTGCGCGTGGCACGCCGCGTGCCGCGCGATGCGGACGTCGTGTGGTTTCCGTGGAACGGAACGTTCTTGCGCACCGACGTGCCGTCGGTCGCGACGGTGCACGACGCCGCACCGTTCGCATACCCGGCTACCGATGCGCGGCGCCGCGCGACGGAGCAGAACCCGTTCCTCGCGACGGCGAACACCGCGCGCCGGATCTTGGTACAGTCGCGGTTTACCGCGGACGAGGTGGAGCGCTGGCTTGGCGTGGACGCCGCACGCATCGTGGTGACGCCGCTGGCGGTGGACCCCGTGTTCTCGCTCGCGTCGTCGTTGACGCCTGCCGAATCGGCGGCGCGCGCGGAGCTGCCGCCGGGCGTGCGCGGCAAGACGTATGTGTTGCACGTCGGTGCGCATGATGAGCGCAAGAACACGGGAACGCTGATCGACGGGTTCGCGCGCGCGTTTCCGGACGGCGACGTCGCGCTCGCGTTCACGCGTAAGCCGCCTTCGCTGCCGCCGGGCGGCGTCGTGGTCGACGCGCGCGACGATGAGGCGCTGGCGGCACTGTATCGCGGCGCGGCGCTGGTCGCGGTGCCGTCGACGTACGAGGGCTTCGGTTTTCCGCTGCTCGAGGCGATGGCGTGCGGCGCGGCGACGCTGGCCGCGCGCGCGGGATCGCTGCCGGAAGTCGGCGGCGACGCGGCGGCATGGGTGGACGACGCGCAGGATCCCGACGCGTGGGCGCATTCGCTGCGCGAGCTGATAGGCAGCGACGCCGCGCGCGCGGACTTGGCGGCACGCGGCCCGGCGCGAGCGGCGATGTTCTCCTGGGAGCGCTGTACCGCGCAGACGCTAGCCGTGCTCGGCGAGGTCGCGGCGCTACCATGAAAGCGCTCTTGGTCGTGCGGCCGAATGCGTCCACCAAGCCCGGCGGCGACGTCGTTCTCGCAGAGCGCGCCGCCGCCGCCCTGCGCCGTACCGGCGTCGGCGTGGACCTCGTCGCGACTGCCGTTCCCGACGCCGCCCGGTACGACGTCGCGCACGTGTTCGGCATCTTCGAGCCGGACGTTGCGCGCAGCCAAATGACGGCGGTTCGCGCAACCCGAACACCGCTCGTTCTGTCGCCGACCTGGCTGGATCGTACGGCGCTTTTCGTCATGGAGCCGCTCGTGCGGCGGGAGCTCGGCGGCCGGAACGGCGCGCGCGCCGAACGGCGCATCGGCGCGCTGCTCGACGAAGAGCGGCGGCTGTGCGCGCGGCCGGGACGCGGAGCGCTACGGCACTTGCGCGAGCAGGCCGAGCTCCTTCGCATGTGTGACGTCGCGCTGCCGGAGAGCGAGATCCAAGCCTACGCGTGCGCGAACCTGCTGCGAGCACCGGACCTGCCGTACGTCGTCGCACCGTGCGCGACCGACGATGACGCGTTCACCGCGGCGTCTGCGCTGCCGCGCGCGGGCGTCGTGTGCATCGGGCGCATCGAACCGCTGAAAAACCAGGCGGGTCTTCTCTTGGCGCTGCGCGACGTCGACGTCGACGTGACGCTATTGGGCCAAGCGCACGATCCGCCGTATCTCGCGCTGTGCCGCCGATGGGCGAATCCGCGAACGAAATTCGTCAGCCGCCTGCCCTACGAAGAGATGCGCGCCCTGCTGGCGAGCGCAGCCGTTCACGCCCTGCCGTCGTGGGGCGAGCTTCCCGGGCTGGTTTCGCTCGACGCAGCAGCGGCCGGAGCGCACGTCGTCGCCGGCACGCGCGGGTCGGAACGCGAGTATCTCGGCCCGGACGTTCACTATGTGGATCCGCTCGACATCGCGGGGATCCGCGCCGCCGTGCTCGCCGCGCTCGAACGGCGTCCGCGTGAACGCGGCGACGCGCTGGAGCAACGCGTGCGCGCGCGAACGTGGGACGGCCATGCACACAAAGCGCTCGACGCCTACGTCCGCGCTATTGCGATGCGAGCGTAACCGAGCCGCTGATGCGCATTCTCGTGGCAGCCGAACGCTTGGGGCACGCGGGCGGGATGGAACGGTATCTCGAGATCATTCTGCCGACGCTGGTCGGACGCGGCGCGACGGTGCACGTCGTCGCGCGCGAGATCGACGCCGTTCCGCGGGGAATGACGGCGGAGACCATCGCGTGGGCCGACGAGCACGCCGCGCCCGCCGTGAACGCGCGCGCGGCGATGCGGCGCGCCGTAACGGCATTCGCGCCGGATGTCGCCGTCGCGCACAACGTCATGGACGCAGGCATCGTCGAGACGCTGCGGACCGTGCGGCGCTTCGCCTATCACGTCCACGATCACCGTCCGTTCTGCCCGAACGGTGATCGCATCTTCCCGCGCAGCGGCCGCATCTGCACGCTGCCGATCGGCCGCGCATGCGCGGTGCACTCGCTCACCGACGGCTGCGGGTACGGGCCGCGCCGGCGAACGCTGACGCTGATTCGGCGCCGCGAGCGGCTGCGGGACGCGATCGCGGCGGCCGACGTCGCGATCGTCGCGTCGGGTTACGTCCGAGAACGGGCGCTCGCGAACGGCGTTCCGGCCGACCGGATCGTCGAGATCCCGTTGCCGCTGCCCGACGGCGCGTATGCCGCGCACGGGCATGCGCGCACGTCGCGCACGGTTCTGTTCGCGGGCCGCATCGTGCCGCAAAAAGGGCTCCGCTCGCTGATTCGCGCGATCGCGCTGATCGCGCCCGAAGAACGCCCGAGCGTTCGCGCGTTCGGGGACGGCCCCGACCTCGGCGCGGCGCGCGACGACGCAGCCAACCGCGGCGTGGTGCTCGACGCGAAGGGCGCCGTCGCGCCGGAAGCCCTCCGCGCGGCGATCGACGACGCCGCGCTGGTGGCGATTCCGTCGCTGTGGGCCGAGCCGTTCGGCTACGTCGGAATCGAGGCGTTCGCGCGCGGCCGAACGGTCGTCGCGTATGACGTCGGCGGCGTGCGCGCCTGGCTCGCCGACGGAAGAAGCGGTGTAGCGGTCCCGCGCGGCGACGAAGCGGCGCTGGCGGCGGCGATCGCCGCACTGCTGCGCGACGACCGGCGCCGCAGCGCGCTCGCGGAATGCGCACGGCGGGAGGCGGAGCGCTTTCGTGCGCGCGTCATCGTCGACGCGCTCCTGTCCGCGTACAAGGCACGTTAGCGCACATAGCTCATTAGACCCAGTAGAGGGAACCTGTGCACCAGCGAGGTACGTCGCGGCACAACGTTCATACCTTGCTCGGCA
>JAXDMB010000271.1:0-6886 GCA_034666325.1 Vulcanimicrobiota bacterium | reverse complement strand
CGTGGTGGAGCATTCCTTCGCCCCCGACGCGCTCGCGCAGCGGCCCCAGCGCGCCGATGTGATCGATGTGCGCGTGCGTGTGCACGAGATAGCGCGCGCGCAGGCCGTGCGCGTCCAGCCGCCGCGCGATCTCCGGCACCTCGTCGCCGCCGTCGATCACGATCGCTTCGCCGCCGGCCGGATCGCCGAGCACCGTGCAGTTGCATCCCAGCGCGCCGACCGGGAACGTCTCGACGATCATCGCTGTTCCGCCGCCTCCGTGGTGGATTGTTCCGTGGCGGCCGCGGTGATGCCGAAGTCGCGGTACTTGCGGTTGAAGTAACCCAGCGGCTCGCCGTCGCGCCAGCCGGCGTCCAGGACGTTGCCGAGAAAAATCGTGTGCGTCGACGCGGTGAGCTCTTCGGTGACGGCGCAGTCGACGTGCGCGACGGTGCCGTCGAGAATCGGTGCGCCGCTCGGACCGATGGTGTACGTGACGCCCTCGAAACGCGAGCGCGGCTCCCCGCCCGCGAACCGCTCCGCGAGCTTTAGCTGGTCCAGCGCGAGGATGTTCACGCAGAAGCGCTGCGACGCGGCGATGAGCGGGTGCGCCGTCGCGCCGCGGTTCACGCAGATCAGCACGGTCGGCGGCTCGGCGGACACGCTCGCGAACGCGTTCACGGTGAAGCCGTGGATGCGGGCGTCGATCGCCGTCGTCACGATCGCGACGCCGGTCGCGAACCGCCGCATCGCCTCGCGAAACTGCTCAGTCGACGCGGGCACCGATGCCGATACCGTCACCGATCGGAACGATCGTGGCGTCGAGGTTCGGGTGGTTGAGGAACGCCTTGTTGAACGCGCGGATCGCTTTGGTCTGCTCGTCGTCCGACGATTTGGGAACCGCCGCCGCGCGCCCCGACCACAGCAGGTTGTCGACGACGACGATGCCGGAGCGCTTCAGCATCGGCACGACCGCGTCGAGATAGTCTTCGTACTCCGTCTTGATCGCGTCGATGAACACGATGTCGAGGTTGCGCTGCGGGAACGAGCCGAGCACTTCGAGCGCGGGCTGGTTGATGATCTCGATGCGCTCCTCCACGCCCGCGCGGCGGAAGTACGACGTCGCGATCTCCGTGCGCTCCATGTCGGGGTCGATCGTCCAGATGCGGCCGGCCGGCGGAAGCGCGAGCGCCATCCAGAGCGTCGAGTAGCCGTAGGCAGTTCCGAGCTCCAAGATGCGGTTCGCTTGCATGCAATGGACGAGGACCGAGAGGAAGCGGCCCGCAGCCCGGTCGACGATCGGGATGCCTTCGCGCAGCCCGTGCTGTTCGAGTTCGAGGAGCAACGGCGACGGCTCCCGATGGAGCCGCGTCAGGTAGGCCAGATCGCGCACGATGCTGCATGGTTGCCGCCCGCCGCAAGCGGGAACCTGCCGGGGGCTTCGCGCGCGTCGTCGAAGCATCCGGTCCACCCCAAGACACGATATCTAGGAGGCTTCCGTTGGCACCGCTCGCCCAGCAATCGTACACGCCGAAGAAGTTCGACCTCGCCGGACTCCAAGGGATCTCGGACAACACGCTCCAGGTCCACTTCGGGCTGTACGAAGGTTACGTCAAGAACACCAACTTGCTCAACGAGCAGATCGCCGAGCAGATCAAGAACGGCAACGCCGCCGGCGCCAATCCGGGCTTCGCGGAGATCACGCGCCGCTTGGGATTCGAGTACAACGGCATGGTGCTGCACGAATACTATTTCGGGAACATGACCAAGAACGCGGGCGGCTCGCCCGGCTCCGGGGTGCAGGACGCGCTCGGCGGCACGTACGGCGACTTCGAGACGTGGAAGAAAGATTTCAGCGCGGTCGGCGGGATGCGCGGCGTCGGCTGGGCGATCGCGTACTACGATCCGCACGCGCAGCGCGTGTCCAACCACTGGATCACGCTGCACGAGGACGGCAACGTCGCGGGCTTCGTGCCGCTGCTCGTGATGGACGTGTGGGAGCACGCGTTCCTGCTCGACTACAAGCCGGCGGAGCGCTCGAAGTACATCGAGTCGTTCTTCGCCAACGTCGACTGGAACGTCGTGCAGCAGCGTCTCGACGCCGCGAAAGCCGGCCGCACGGTTTAACTGGATGATGGAGACGGAGAGGTTGCGGCTCTTCCCGCTCAACACCGTGCTGTTTCCGGGCGCCGTGCTGAACCTCCACGTCTTCGAGGAGCGCTACCGCCGGATGATCGCCGAATGCCTCGACGCCAACGAGGCGTTCGGCGTCGTCCTGATTCGCGACGGCCAGGAAGCCGGCGATCCGGACGTGCTGCCGCACGACATCGGGACGACGGCGGAGATCTCCGAGGTGACGCCGCTTCCGGCCGGGCGCTATTACATCAGCACCACCGGCGGACGGCGGTTTCGCATCGAGCGCATCGTGAGCCGCGAACCGTACTTGATGGCGGAGGTCGAGTTTCTCGACGATGCCGGCGATGATGAGGACGCGCGGGCATCGGAGCTGACGCACCGCGTGCTGCGCGAGTTCCGCGAGTACGTGCGCCTGCTCGTGGCCTTCAGCGGAAACGCGAGCGAGGTGGACGTGCCGCACGACCCGGTCGACGCGAGCTATGTGGTGGGCGACGCGCTGCAGGTGGCCGATGCGCTCAAGCAGCGGCTGCTCGAGCTGAGCACTGCCGAAGCGCGGCTGGCGGCCGAGCTCGGCTTTTTGCGGCGGCTGCTGCCGCAGCTGCGCTCGCTGCTCGAGCGCAAGAAACAGCAGGAGAACGTGGTGCGCGACGACGCGCCGGGCGGCGAGTTCCGCACGCACCAGGAACGCTTCTTCGGCAAGCATTTCTCGCTGAACTGATGGCTTCGCACTGGCGTGCGAAGCCACTTCGGGAAGTGCCTATCGGCTACGTTGCGCTCGTCTGGCGTTCTGCGGCGACGACGACGTTGCGCAGCAGTGCGACGTTGGTGACGGGGCCGACGCCGCCCGGGACCGGTGTGATCTCGCCCGCGACTTCGGCGACTTCGTCGTATGCGACGTCGCCGGTGAGCTTGCCGTCGACGAAGGTCGTGCCGACGTCGATCACCGTCGCGCCCGGTGCGACCATGTCGGCGCGGATTAAGCCGGGCTTGCCGCTCGCCGCGACGAGGACGTCCGCTTCGCGCGTGCGCGCGGCGAGATCGCGCGTCTTGCTGTGCGCGATCGTGACCGTCGCGTCGCGCGCCATCAGCAGCAGCGCCACGGGAAGCCCGACGACGTTGGAGCGGCCGACGACGCACGCGCGCACGCCGCGCAGCGGCCACCGCTCGCTGCGCTCGAGCAGCAGCATGCACGCCATCGGCGTCGCCGGAACGAGCTCGGTACCGCTCGCGAACGCTAGGCGCCCGAGGTTCACCGGGTTCGAGCCGTCCACGTCCTTGTGCGGCGGCATCGCCTCCGCGATGCGGCGGATGCCCAGGTGCGGCGGCAGCGGCTGTTGGAGGATGATGCCGTGAACGAGCGGATCGTCCCCGAGCGCGCGCAGGTGCGCGCGCACGTCGTCCTCGCCGGCACCGGCGGCCATCGCGTCGACGCGCACGTCGACACCAACCTTCGCGCCCACCTTCTCGATGCTGCGCACATATGCGATGCTCGCCGCATCTTCGCCGACGATAGCGACGACCAGACGCGGCGCTATTCCGCGCGCGCGCAGGCGTTCCGCGCGCGTCGAAATCTCATCGCGCAGGTCTGCCGCCAGCGCGCGTCCGTCCAAAATTCGGGCCGCCATCGCGCCTGCGCTTCGGGCGTGTGAGGAGCGAGCCCTGGAACGCGTGCGCTGGACGGTGTCGCTCGGCACCGGATTCGACGAGACCGCGCTCGAAACGGCGTTCGGCGGATTCCGGCGCCTCTACAACGTCGCGCCCGCACGCGTGCTGTGCGCGCCGGACGTGCTCAGCCGCTTGGCCGCGCTAACGGCGCGCTCGGCAGACGACGCGATGCGCCGCGACCTGAGCTACGACGGCATCCCGGTCCACTCCGCGGTGCTCGCCCCCGGAACGATCGTATTCGAAGGAGAAGTGGACGAAGAACGGATGGGCGACTGGTGAACCACGACACCCGAGGCAAGTGGGCGGAAACAGAATGATGAAAGACAACGACCGGGGAGACATGCCGGCCCGCACGAGTCCGAACGCCGCGTACGATGAAGCCTTCGACGTAATGCATGGAAGCGAGCCGGACGTCGCAAAGGCGCTTGGTCTTCTCGAACGAGCTCACGAGGCAGGCGACGCCCGCGCAACGTACGCTCTCGGTACGTGGTACCTCCACGGTAAAGAGCCTCATGTCCCCGTGGATGCCGGAATCGCGCTCGAATATATCGCAAAGGCAGCGTCGGCCCGTGTTCCAGACGCGTTGTACGACCTCGCTGTATCATACGAGAAAGGGGGTGTCGTTGCGCTGAACGCCGTGTTGGCGTTTCAGTATTACCTGCGGGCCGCGCTTCGCGGCGATAACCAGTCCGTAAACGAGGTCGGTCGTTGTTATCGCAACGGCATCGGCGTTGCAACCGATTCCGAACTGGCGGACATCTGGTACGAGCGCGCTGACGAGCTCGGTGTCCTCCAATGAAGGCAATAACACATCACCACGGTGGGCCCAGCTTCCGTGGACGGGCCCGAACGTAGTGCGGATGCCGGCTGAATTTCTGAAAGTCGAGCCCGTCAAGGAAGCGGTAGGTGCTCTCGAACTGTTTGCGTCCTATGATTTGCAAGGCGACTGGGTCTCAGCGGAGCGTGCCGGGTTCACACCGACGCCGTACGGCGTGAATATCGATAACACATTGATACTGGACTTTGATGAAAACGGTAATCTATCCGCGGTGGAGGTCCTTGGTCACATGAATTCGTTCGACACACGGGATATCAACCTGCCGGCGTCATCGTCGATGGGGGCGATACGGCTGGCGGACATTCCCAAGAATGCTGGAACCGAGCAGTTCGAATGTAATGTGATGGTTGGCGCTACCACCGACGGCGCACGTGTCCAAGCCATCATACCGGAACACATGCCGGACGCAGCGTGGCTGTCCCTTAGTCGTAGTTTTTATATTGCCATAGGCCACGGGCGGCTAGCTTCGGTTCTGTTTTGTTTGGATACTTCCGCGACTGGGTCTGCTCTCGGAAGACCGCATGAATCGGCATGACGGCATCGATCAATATGAGGGGATAGCCCTCGGTTGGTACCAGCCGGCCGCGGCAGGCTTGCTCGTCTTACGGAAGTAGATTTGCTCGGTGTCGATCGTGCCGCCCTACGTGCTCGATGCTCTGGAGCGGCATCCGAGCCGGGGTGTTCGTCAGGCGGCGCGGCGCACGCGCTCGGCAGGCGTGCCGCGTGCGCCGTTGCCTGCGGTCGCGGCCGAACGCGCTGCGGTTCGTCCGCATGTGCCGTACCGTCTCGTGTTCGACTGTCGTCATGAGAACATGCTTCCCGGCGTCATCGTGCGGCGCGAGCGGCAGCGGAGTACGGGCGATATGGATGTCGACCGGGCGTATCGGATGGCAGGGGAAACGCTCGGGTTCTACGCTGCGGTGTTCGAGCGGAACTCGATCGACGACCGTGGCATGCCGGTGGCTTCGACCGTGCACTTCGGAACGAGCTATCAGAATGCGTTCTGGAACGGGGCGCAGATGGTGTACGGCGATGGCGACGGCGAGGTGTTCGCGAGCTTTACGACTTGCCTCGAGGTCGCGGCGCACGAGCTGACTCACGGTGTGATAGACGCCGATGCCGGGCTTGCGTACGAAGGCCAATCCGGGGCGCTGAGCGAGTCGATTTCGGATGTGTTCGGGTCGCTTGTGAAACAGCGTTCCTTGAATCGAGATGTGGCGGATGCCGATTGGCTGATCGGCGCCGGCATCTTTGGTCCCGGGGTCGCTTGTGCGGGGCTGCGTTCGCTCGCCGCGCCCGGAACCGCGTATGACGATCCGCTGCTCGGCGGGCGCGACCCGCAGCCGTCGCACATGCGGAACTTGGTGGAAAGCGGTTCGGACGATCACTTCGTCCACGTCAACAGCGGTATTCCCAACCACGCGTTCTTTCTGTTCGCAACCGCGCTCGGCGGACACGCCTGGCACACTGCGGGACGCGTGTGGTACGATGCGCTTCGTTCAGGTCTCGACCGCAAATGCCGATTTCGTCAGTTCGCGAACGCGACGATGCAGGCCGCGGGGGCGCACGGAGTACATACTGTGGCAGCGCTCCGTCAGGCGTGGGACGGCGTCGGAATCACGGTGGCTACGGCGTGCTGATCGAGTGGCCCGGGGTGCGGATAATGATTCCGCCGTGCTCCGGGACTGCCACTGCGTCGAACGAGCGGACGAGGTCGTCCATTGCTGCACGGATCTCGTCGCGCGTCGCGCCGCCGGTGACGCCTGCTCGGCGAAGCGCGCCTTCGACCAAGAGCATCGCGACGTCTAGCGTGAGTGCCGGCATGTCGTTCCATGGCACCTGGTTTACCAGGTCGCGCTGAGCGGCGAATCCGTGGCGCTGGAGCATGTCGCGGATGACGCGCGCTCGCTTTTCGGGGCCGTGGGTTCGGCTCCACACGAGGTCGCGCAAGCGGTCGTGTACCGGGCCGGCCTTGAATAGCTCGCGGCACTCATAGGAGTCGACGTCGGTGTTCAGCGCTTGGATTAACTCGTCGACCGTCCAGAACGAGACGTCGTGCTCGTTCAGCTCGCTGAAGAACGTCACTTCGTGCTTGATGCCGGGCGCAACGATCACTGCCGCCGTTGCGGCGTACCGTTTGCGGAATTTCGCCGGCTCAGCCGGAGGCACGTTCTCCGCGATGCCCGAGCGGGCCGTCTTGCATTCGAGGATCGCGCGATAGCCGAGCGGCCCGAGCGGAGCGTCGAGCGTGCCGTCCGGCGCGTCGTT
>JAXDMB010000270.1:0-2732 GCA_034666325.1 Vulcanimicrobiota bacterium | reverse complement strand
CCTGGAGATCGACGGTGAAGATCCGCTTCGAAACGCCGATCTGCGGCGCGGCGAGACCGATCCCCGGCGCCTCGTACATCGTCTCGAACATGTCGTCGAGCAGCTGCTGGAACATCGGGTCGGCAATGCCCGCCGGATCGACCTTCTTGGCGACCTTGCGCAGGGTGGGATGGCCTTCGGTGATGATCTCGCGGATGTACGCCATGACAGTGCTCCCAGTATAACCGGCGGACGAAGCATCGAGTTCCGCCCGCCGGCCGAACCCTGCAGGAAGAGAGGGCTCCCTTAGGGGCGCCTCACTTCGCCCAAGCGATGCACCAGCCGTTCGGGCTGATCTTGCCGGTGACGATCGTGCACGCGTTGGGCTTGCGGAAGAACCGGCACCCGGCGCACTTCTGACCGTTCGGACCGGGCTTGTCCTGATACTTGAACTGCTTCTTGTTGTCGGTCGCGGACTGAGCGGGGGACAGCGTCGCGCCGGCGGCGATCAGCGCGAACGGCAGCGCGGCGAGGCCCTTGAGCGCGCGACCGCGTGACACGGATGATTTCATATGAGAACGCTCCTTCCGTAAGCGCCCCGTAATCGGCGGCGCCTACGATGCGGAATACGATGCGCGTTCTAGCGGGCGCCCTCCTCGCGCTCCTTGCGACCGGCCCGAACCTCGCGGGCGCGGGCAGCCTCGCCGTGACGATGGCCGCCCGTCCGCTGGCCGGCTCGTGCGCGGTCGCGAGCACCGCGACCATCACGGCGTACGACGCGAGCGCCCCGCGCGAGGTGGCGTACCGCTTCGTCCGCAGCGACGGCACCGTGTCGCGCACCGGACACCTCGCCTTCTCCGGCGACGGCGCAATCGCGCAATCGGTGCGCGACGAGTGGAAGCCGCAGGGCGCCGCACCGTGGGTCGCGCTCGAGATCGTCGCCCCGCAGCCGGTCCGCTCGCAACACCTTGCAGTAACTTCACGCTGCCCACGCCGGGTCGCCGCAGCCACCCGCTAGAACAGCACCGCCATGTCCGCCCGCATCGCGTCGCCGCCACGCGTCTTCACGCGCGCCGACGGCCGCGACCGCGTAGCCGTCCCGTTCTGGAACGGCATCCTGTCGGCAGCGGGCGCAATCGCGATCGGTTTCGTGGTCGCCACCCTCGCCGGCATCGCCCTCACCATCGCGATCGTCCTGGCAACGGGCCACACGCCCTCGCTCAATCCGGGCCACCCGTTCACCGCGGCGATCGGGCTCGTGATGTACGCCGCGGGCGGCTGGTTCGCATGGTGGCGCCTGCGCAAAGCGGGCCGCAACCCGTTCCGCGCACTGAACGCGCACGACATCCGAACGATCATGCTCGGCATCGCAGTGCTCGTGCTCGTCCGCGTCGGCACCGGAATCCAACTGGTGCTCACGCATCAGACGAACCACGTCCAAGCGGGCTTCGAACACTTCGACGTCGTGACGCGCGCCCCAACCTTCACCGCGATCGGCGTCGGGCTAGCGATCCTGACGATGGTCCTGGTGGGCCCGCTCGTGGAAGAGCTGGTCTTCCGCGGGCTCCTCTTCGGCGCACTGGTCCAACGCGTAGGCGTCATCGCAAGCGCGCTCGCAACCGCCCTGCTCTTCGGCCTCGTCCACGGTGACCCAGTGTTGTTCCCAACACTAGCCGCCCTCGGCTTCGTGGCGGCGCTCGCCTACGCGGCGACGGGCAACCTCTGGGTCTCGATCATGCTGCACGCCCTGAACAACGCCCTAGGCGCGGTGTTCCTGGTAGGCGCATCGCTGCAGCATCACAGCTAGCGCGCCTGCGTTCGCGGCGGGCACATGGTCTCGCGGGGGCGTCACAGAAATCCGCGGAGCCAGGATGGCGGGAGCGGATTTTGTGCGAGTAGCAATTTCCCACGACGGGAAATTGCGGGCGTCCCCGGCGAGACCATGTGCCCGCCGCGAACGCCGCCCCGAAGTCAGCTAGAGAATGTAGCTGCTGAGATCCGAATTCCCGGCAATCGACTCCAACCGCGCACGAACGTAGGCCGCATCGATGACGATGCTTCCACCCTCTTCCGGAGCGCGGAACGCGATCTCGTCGAGCACGCGCTCGAGCACGGTGTGCAGCCGCCGGGCGCCGATGTTCTCGGTCTGCTCGTTCACCCGCATCGCGATCTGCGCGATCTCGGCGATCGCATCGGTCGTCACGTCGAGATCGACGCCGTCCGCCCCGAGCAGCGCCTTGTACTGACCGATCAGCGCGTTCTCGGGCTGCGTGAGGATGATCTCGAAGTCCGCCGCGGTCAGCGACTCCAGCTCGACGCGCACCGGAAACCGCCCCTGCAACTCGGGAATGAGATCCGACGGCTTCGACACGTGGAACGCGCCCGCCGCGATGAACAGCACGTGATCCGTGGACAGCGGCCCGTGCTTCGTCTGCACCGTGCTGCCCTCCACGATCGGGAGGATGTCGCGCTGCACGCCTTCGCGTGAGACGTCGGGCCCGCGCTGTCCCTCACGCCCGGCGACTTTGTCGATCTCGTCGATGAACACGATGCCGTGATCGCCCGCGCGGCGCAACGCCTCGCGCTTCACGGCGTCCATGTCGATCAGCTTGTCGGCTTCCTGCTGCGCGAAGATGCGCCGCGCGTCGGCGACCGTCACCTTCTTCTGCACGCGCTTCTTCGGGAGCAGACCGCCGAGCATCTCGCTCATGTCGCCGCCGCCCATGCCGCCTTGCTCGCTGCCGCCGATCATG
>JAXDMB010000269.1:0-8874 GCA_034666325.1 Vulcanimicrobiota bacterium | reverse complement strand
TCACGATGATCAAGCGGACGGCGCAGGCTTTGTCGCGCGATCCTGCGCCGGTGCGAGGTTCGCCATCCGAGCGCGATGCCGGCGACCATGCCGCGTTCTCCGAGCGAGACGCGTTCGCGCGGCTGCGCGGTGTGCTCGCGCATCAGCGTGAAGCGCACGTTCGCGCGCGCAATGCCGCCGAGTTCAATGCGATCTGGTCGGC
This sequence comes from Vulcanimicrobiota bacterium, assembly GCA_034666325.1. GTDB lineage: Bacteria > Vulcanimicrobiota > Vulcanimicrobiia > Vulcanimicrobiales > Vulcanimicrobiaceae > Vulcanimicrobium. The sequence continues at coordinate 8,672 of JAXDMB010000269.1, read as the reverse complement.
TCGAACGTTTCGCGAGCTCGGCTTCAGGATGCCGCTGCTCTCGCTGAGCGAGCTGCTCGCGCACGACGCCGTGCTGCCGTCGGTCGCTGACACGTTGGCGCTGTTCGTGCAGCACAACGCGCTCCTCACCGAAAGCATCGCCGATGTCTTGCGGCTCGATACGGACCGCACGATCCCGTTCGCCGAGAAAGAAGCCGGACACGTTCCGCTCGCGCTCGCCGGCGCGCGTGACGGCGTGCGGCGCCCGATGCGCGCGGAGCGGCGCGGAACGGACTGGTGGCTCGTCACGCGCGGCGGCGACGAGGCGTTCAACGTCGGACGCGGAGACGCTTCCGCGCTGGAGGAGATGCTGCGCGCCGTTCGCGGGCGGTGGTCGCCGGACGTGTTCGTTCCCATCTTCTTGTTCCGGCTCGGCGCTGCCGGGATCGTGAGCGGGCGCGGGTCCATCCGGTACTCGCTCGTCGTCGCGCACGTGATGCGGCGGCTGTTCGGCGAGGCGCACCCGCCCAATCTGCTGTGCAGCTGCGCGCCCGAACAAAGCGGTCCGTTCGTTGAAGCGCTCCGCGTCGCGCGCGGCGAGGTTCCGCCGGCGGTGCGCGCGAGCGAACCGGCGCTGATCGCGCGGCTGCTGCATTCCGATCCGGTTGCGATCCGGAAGGAGATCGCGGCGTCCTGGCGCCACGAATCGCCGGAATGAGCACGCGGCACATCGCCCCGCATCCGCGCGCGCCGCTCGCGCTCCTCGCGCGCGCGCCGTCGCCCGTTATGGATCGAATGTTCATGCCCACGCTGTCGCGCGCGACGGCCCCGGCGCTCGCGCCCACCCCGCTGCTCTATCGCTACTCGCGTTACGCGCTGCACGCGTTTTTCACCGCGCTTGGCGCGCCGCGCGGTACGCCGGTGTGGATGCCGTCGTTCCACTGCGGCATGGAGGTGCGCAACGCAGCAGACGCCGGGTTCACGCCGCGCTTCTATCATATTGGCGACGATCTTGCGGTCGACGAGCACGATCTCGCGCGCGGTTTGCGCGACGCGCCGGGCCCCGTGCTGCTGATCCACTACTTCGGCTTCGCGCAGCCGGGCGTCGAACGCATCGCGGCGCTGTGCGCGGCGGCGGGTGCGCCGCTCGTGGAGGACTGCGCGCACGCGCCGCTCTCGACGCTGCGCGGTCGCGCGCTGGGCACCGTCGCGCCGGCCGCGACGTTCAGCTTCTCCAAGACGTTCGGCACGGTCGACGGCGGCTCGCTCCGCATCGACGCGCCGACGCTCGCGCGCATCACCGGCCGCGACGTCGCGATGCTGCGCCGGAATATCGCGGCGGCCGCGCCGCGTGCGGGTCCGCCGATCGCCTGGGACGCGCAGCGCGACGACGTGCGCCGCCGCAGCCGCGACGAACCGCCCCGCGGCGATGATCCCGAGCGCGTGCACGCTGCACTAGCGGAACGTTTCGCGCAACGTGTCGGCACCGCGCAACGCAACATCTTCCAGGGCGAGGTGCGCTACGGCGGCGGCATGTCGCGGCTGTCGGCGACGCTGCTGCGGCGCTGCGATCCCGAGCTCGTCATGGAGCGGCGGCGCGCGAACTACCAGCGCCTCGACGCGCTGCTGCACGGTGCTCCGGGCTATCATCCGCTATGTGGTGAACTGCCGGACGGCGCGTGCCCGCTGTATTTGCCGGCGTTCGTGCACGACCGCACCGCCGTGCTGCTGCGCCTGCAAGCCGCGCGCATCGCACCGTTCATCTTCGGCATGTTCCACCACCCCGCGATGGATGCGGCGCGATTCCCGGCGACGCGGCGGCTCCGCGAGAATTTGCTGTGCCTGCCCGTCCACCAGGATCTCGGCGCGCGCGACGTCGAGCGCATCGCGGCGGTGCTGCGCCCGCTGCTGGCGGGCCAGGACGGTGCCGCGGCGAAGGACGCGCTCTCGGAGGGTGCGAGCCATGCACGACACGATGACCAGGTCGGCGCTGAGCGCTGACGACCGCCGCCGGTGGAATGAAGACGGCTATCTCGTCGTGCGCAACGTGCTCGCGCCGGACGACGTCGCTCACCTGCTCGGTGCCGTTGACGACGTGCTCGCGCGCGACGACGTGCGGGCCCACGCACAGACCACCGTGCGCGCCGCCGGGCAGCGCGCATACAAGATCGCGCAAGCGGTCACGACCACCGACGCGCTCGATGCGCTGCTGGATCATCCGGCGGTGTTGCCGCTGCTGGTCGCGCTGATGGGCCCGTTTCTGCAGGTGCTCGGCACGGAGATCTTCGTGCGCACGCCGGGCACCGATTCCGAACCGCTCGTCAAATGGCACTCCGATGGCGGCACGTCGCTCGCGCACACGCTGCCGAACGACGCCGATCCGGTGCTGCAGCTCAAGGCGCAGTTCTTTCTCACCGACTGCTCTGAGGAGGACAGCGGCAACTTGATGTGCGTGCCGGGCAGCCACCGGCTGATCTTTCCGGAGGACGACGCACCGTTCGTTGCACCCGCGAGCGCGCTGCAGCTCACCGTGCGCCCGGGGGACGTGCTCCTGTTTCCGTGGTCGCTGTGGCACGCGGTCGCGCCGAACCGGCACGGACGCGTGCGCAAGAGCGTCACCATCCGCTACGGCCCGCTTTGGGCGCGGCCGTACGACTACGAGCGCCTGCCGGATGACGTGATGCGGCGGCTCACGCCGCGGCGCCGCCGGCTGTTCGGCGACCTCGGCGCGGGCGCGCAGACGTGGTCGTACTATTATCACGATCCGCGGGAGCAATTGCGCTTGATGCTCGATGGCTGAACGCGCGCCGAGCCTCGTCATCACCGTGGACACCGAACCCGACGACCAGTGGGCGCCGCCGCTGGCCGACGGAACGCTGCCGCCGTTCACGTTCGCGAACACGCGCGGCATCGGCCGTCTGAAGACGTTTCTGCACGAGCGCGGCGTGCCCGTGACGTGGATGACGTCGTATTCCGTCGCGCGCGACGAGCAGAGCGTGCGCGCGCTGCGTGATGCCGCCGCCGCGGGCGACGAGATCGCGGGCCATCTGCACGGCTGGGAGACGCCGCCGTACCGCGACGCGGACCGCACGCACCGTTCGTTCATCGGCGAGTACGAACCGGACGTTCGCTGGGCGAAGCACCGCGCGCTGCTCGCCGCGCACCACGACGCGTTCGGTGCGCGGCCGGTGAGCTATCGCGCGGGACGCTGGGGCGTCGACGAGCTCGAGTTACGGCATCTCGCCGAGTTGGGCTATCGCATCGATTCCAGCATTCCGCCCGGCATCGACTTTCGCGACCGGTACGGTTTGCGCGTGCCGGGCCCCGACTTCCGGCGCTGGACTGCGGGCGCGCCCAATCCGTTCCGCAGCGGACCGCTGTGGGAAGTGCCGGCGTCGATCGTGCCGATCGGCCTGCTCGGCGGCGGCGCGCCGGCGGTCGCGCTCGCGCGTGCGGCGGGCCGCCGCGCACCGGGGTCGTCCGCAGCGGTCGCGCTGAGCGGCGCGCTCGCGCGGTGGCGCTTGCAGAAGCTGGTGTGGATTCGCCCACTGAAGCACCCGCGCGAAGAGCTGGTGCGCGCGACGCGCGCGTTGCTGCGCCGCGGCGGTGCGATGGTGAACGTGATGTTCCATTCGTCCGAAGCGTTCGAGGGCACGAGCCCGCTCAGCCGAACCGCCGCGGACGTGGAGCGGCTGTACGCCGATCTCGAAGCGATCGTCTCCACGGCGCGCACGAACGGCGCGGTCCCGCGCACGCTGGCGGCCGCAGTCGACACGCTCGCATGACGCAGGCGCCGGTCGTGTCGTGCATTCTCCCGGTGCACGACGGCGAAGCGTACGTGCGCGAAGCGATCGACAGCATTCTCGCGCAGACGTTCGCCGATTTCGAGCTGATCGTGGTGGACGACGTGTCGTCCGACCGCACGCCGGAGATCCTCGCAGCGGTGCGCGATCCGCGCTTGCGCGTCGTGCGCAGCGACACGAAGGGCGGCATCGCGGGCTCGTGCAACCGCGCGATCACGCTGGCGCGCGGGCGCTACGTCGCGCGGATGGATCACGACGACATCAGCCTGCCGCGGCGTTTCGCACGACAGGTAGCATTTCTCGACGCGCACCCGGACGTCGCGATCTGCGGCACGTGGGTGCGGATGTTCTCGGGCGGCTGGCGGCGCGACCGCAAGCTGGAGCCCGACTCGGAGCGCATTCGCTGTCTGTTCCTGATGTTCAACGTGTTGTCGCACCCGAGCGTGATGATTCGCCGCAACGTGCTGGAGCGCCACGCGCTGCGCTATGACGAGTCGTTCGAGAGCGCGGAAGACTACGATCTCTGGACGCGCACGAGCTGGGTTTCGAAGCTCAGCAACATCCCCGACGTGCTCCTGCTGCACCGCGTGCATCCCGCGCAGATCAGCCAGCGCGGCAAACCGCGCCAGCTCGACGAGGCCGGGTTCGTGCGCAGCCGCGAGCTCGAGCGGCTGGGCGTCCGCTTCGAACCGGACGAAGCGGAGTTTCACCGCACGCTGTACGCGCGCGACGTCACGCCGAACGAGGCGTGGCTCGCGCCGGCGGAGCGCTGGCTCACGCGCATCCTCTCCGCGAACGAGAAGACGCGCCTGTTGGATCCGCTCGTCCTCGCCGCGACATTGCTCGACCACGTGCTGCTCACGTACGCGCGCGGCGTAGGCGTGCAACCGGCAGCATATCGTCCGTTTCTGCGCGGAACGCTGCGCCGGGCGATCGAACCCGACGCGCTCCTATCGCTGGCATGGCGCACGATCACCGGCCGCATTGACGACCGCCGCCGCCTGGTCACGGCGCCGCCGGGGAGCGTGCGCTGAGCGACGCGTCCGCGCCGATGTGGAGCGTGGATGAGGTTCGCCTGATCGAGCCGCTTTGCGCGTCGATGGACGCGGTTCACCTGGCGCGTCGTACCGCGGACGGCACGTCCGTCGTGCTGCGTCTGAGCGAGGCGGAGCGCTTGAGAACCGGCAACGCCGGCGGTCCGAATATCGTCTTCGTGCGGCACCTCTATGATGCGCTCGGATTCGACGAGCACCGTCTGCTCGGGTGGCGTCTGGAGCACAAGCTCGTGCAGGCGCTCGTGATCGAGCATTACCGGCCCGGCGCCATGCCTGTGACGCGCGGCCTCGCGCGATTGCGCGCTTCGGCTCTGAACGGCGATCTGCGGGGCGCGCTGCAAGCTGCGTTCCCGGGCGGCCACTACGCGAAGACGGCGCTGGGCGACTCGTCCGGCGGCCCCGACGGCAGAGATCGCACGGACGATCTGGTCGCGGCGGCAGAAGCGGTGCCCGCGCGAGCGGTAGCCGATCTCACCGGCGAGGAGACGATCGTTCAGGAGCGTCTGCCGATGGAGCGCGAGTACCGCGTCCACTCGTTCGAAGACCGGGTCGTGCCCACACTGTCGTTTCTGCGCTACGGCGGTGAGATCGTCGGCGAACGCGACGCGCCGAACGCATTCGTGCAGTCGGTGCTCGACGCGTTCCCGCCGGCGCTCGTGAGCGGCACGACGCTCGCCTGGGATATCGCGCGCACCGCGGAAGACCGGTTCGCGGTCATCGAGATGAACGTCGCGGGAAACCACCGGTACGACAATCCGGGCTTCCAGTGCAGCGCCTTCTTCCATCTGCGCGGCTGGGCACGGCTGTGCGTGCCTCGCCTGCTGCACGATCTCAGCGGCGCGCGCGGCATGAGGTTCGAGATCATCGCCGACCGGCCCGCGTGGCCCGAGCACGAGTTCTACGCCGACATCGCGGAGCGCTACGCGAGCTTGCGCGCCATCGCCGCGCTCGACCAGGCGTTCTCGTCCGCCGGTCGCGCAGGCGGTGAGAACAGCTAGCTGCTCCAAACCCTCAGATTCCCGCGCGCGACGCGGCGCCGGCGCGACTCCGCGAAGCCCGCGCATTCCCGCTTCACTGCGTCCCAGTACGCGTATGCGGGCTCGCACGGCGCGGTGAGAAACCGCGGGTCGGCGAGATCGATCCCGCCGCCGTTCGCATCACAGTGCGCGACGATGCGGGCGCTTTCGTCCCAGTACGGATCGCGCGCACGCGCGCGCGACGCGGCACGGCGCCGCAGGCGCTCCACGATGCCGCCGGTCCACTTGAAATGGTGCACGGGAACGAAGATATCGGCAGCGGGACAGGCGCTGCCGCCGTTCGCGAAATGCTGTCCCGGACCGAGTTCAACGCTGCCTTTCGCCGCCACGACTTTGCACGGGTTCGCGCCGCCGAGCGGATACGAAAGATACGCACCGAGCGGATACTGCTCGCCGAGCGGCACACCGAAACGATAGTCCGGAAATCCGCCATCAGGCGCGAGTCGGTCGACGAAGCAGCCTTCGACGTGATCGTACCCCCGCCGCTCGCACCACGCGATCAGCGAGGCAATCTCGCCGGGCCACACCTGCAGCTCGTCGCAATCCGCGAGGACGAACCAATCATCGGGATGCACCGCCCGCACGCGGGAGTAAATCACCTGATTCGAACCGTGCAGCCATGCGCCGGTCGTCACCGACGCGATCGCCGTCCCGAACGCGCGCACGACTTCTTCAACACGCTGCACGCACGCATCGCCGCCCTCCCGCACGTTGACGTTCACGGAGAACGAAGCGATGCCGAGCGAACGATAGTGCTCGAGCATGGGCGCGAGCAGCTCGACGTGCTCACCGACAACCGTGACGAGGTGAATCGGCCGGCTGCCGCATGAGGCGACCACGCTATTTCGCCAGCGGAGCGATGCGCGCGATGCTCGGGGCGATCGCCCGGCGCGCGTTCGCGGCCGTTCGTTTGCTGACTCCGGCCTCGCCCGCGATGTCGTCGAATCGTGCCGCGGCGTCGAGCACGTCGCCCACGATCGCGCGGAGGCGGCGCGGCTTGATTCGGTGATTGTCAGCGACGGCGCGAACGGCGTCCGCGTCGACGTCGGCGGCTTGCCCGTTGACGGCGAGGTAATGCTCGCGATTGGGCCCCGTCGAGTACGTCAGATCGTATGCCGGCGCCAGGCGCCAATGCCCCGCGTCGTCCGAGATGAACGCGTGCTGCTTGGCGTGATCGTCGCGGTTGTGCGCGACGATGTTGAACACCATCCGGCGGAACATCTCCTCGACCTCGTGCTGGCTGCGCGTTACGCGAAGCACCAGGCGCAGCAGAACGTCATAGTCGATCTGCGGAACGGTCCAGTCGATGTCGAGCACGCCGGCGACGGACACGACATGACGCCGCACGCGGCCGGCCGCACGGTCGAAGCGTTTGCTCGCGAAATAGGCCGGAGCATTCGCACCAGCCGGTATGAGCCGATGATCCGGTACGTCGATCCGCGCCGCGCGCGCCATGCCGGCGTACGCTGCTTCGAGCGGACCGATGTCCTTCACGTCGTGCGAGCTCGGGAATTTCACGAGCCAGGCATCGTAACCGTCCGGGATATCGCCCGCGCCGCTGCGAGCATGCCCGTCGGCATTCAAGGCGACGAGAACTTTTGGTAGCGCGCCGCCCGACGCACCGCCGAGTCTCTCGAGCTCCGGAAGAAGATCGCTGTCACGGCCCTCCAAGATCTCGTTCGCCTCGTGCGCGAGCGCGTCGAAATCGATCGTGTCGCTGCCGTCGTCGGGAATGTCGGGGCGGTACGTCAAAGCGCCCATGCCGCGCTTGCCGACGATCGCGAGCCTGTCGAGCGCGTTGAGCGATTCGAACCGGATGCCTTCGCGTTCGCACCGGCGCCGCACGAGCTCGGTGCCCCAAGCGTCGGGGAGACTGTCCGCGAAGATGCCGTGCATGCCGTCGAACGTGCGCGGCTCGCGCGCCGGAATCGGACCCAAAGCGGGCGGGGCAAGCGGGTTTACAGCGAGGCCGCCGGCGACGAACGACGGATCGTACTCGAGCACCGCGCCGCGCCGGTCCAGCGCGAGCCGTCCGACCGGCACGACACGTTCCGCAGACAGCGCGAGCGCGACGTGCAGCGCGGTGTTGCGCGGAAGCTTCACGACCGTTTGCGAGCGCGAATCCGGCGCGGCGTGCCCGACACGAGCTCGTCGATGCTGGGCGTTTGCGGCACGGCGAAGATGCGCGTGAGCTCCGCTTCGGCGCCCAGCGCGATCGCGATGCCGACCACGACGTCGAATCCGACATTGCCGGTCTGCTCGAAACGGCTGATCGTCGGCACGGTGACGCCGACCGCTTTTGCTAGGTCTGACTGACGAAGAGAGCGTGCGAGGCGCAGCTCCCGCGCACGCGCTCCGACCATCCGGCAGATCTCGGCGCGGGAGTACAGTCTAGCATCGAAATATGTGGCCTTATCAGGCATTTATGGACTTAGTATAACATATATTTTATGTAATGTGAAGCGCGCGCGAAGCCTGAAGCCGCTCGTAGACCCGCTCGTACCGGTCGAATACCGCGGACCAGGCGTGCGGGCGCAACGCGGCGGCGAGTGAATGACGCGCCTCCGGCGCCAGCGGATGTTCGAGGCGGCGCCGCAGTGCGGCGGCGAGGTCCGCGACGAAGCGGCCGATGTCAGGCGGCACCGGCTCGTCGGCGCGCGTCGTCTCGAGCGGCGGGACGAGCTCCACGACGCCCGCGTCGCACCACGATTGCGGCACCCAGCTCGCGATCGTCGGGAGCGCGCTTACCACGGCGGGACAGCCGCACGCGAGCGCCTCCAGCATCGTGAGCGGCAAAC
>JAXDMB010000268.1:0-4156 GCA_034666325.1 Vulcanimicrobiota bacterium | reverse complement strand
ACGACATCGTCACCAAGTCGCTCGGGACCAACAATCCCATCAACGTCGTGCTCGCGACGTTCGCGGCGCTCAGCTCCCTTAAGACGGCCGAGAAGGTCGCGCAACTGCGCGGCAAGACGGTCCAGGAATTGTACGCGTAATGGCAGACTCTTCGACAGGCTCAGAGCAGGCTGACACGCAGGCCGCGAGCGGTTTCTCGCTCGCGACGCTCAAGCCGAACGCGCACTCCCGTCCGAAGCGCACGCGCGTCGGGCGCGGGCACGGTTCGGGCATGGTGAAGACCGGCGGCGAAGGCGGCAAGGGTCAGACCGTCCGCTCCGGCGGCGGCAAGGGCCCCGCGTTCGAAGGCGGCCAGACGCCGTGGAACCGCCGCCTGCCGATGGCACGCGGTCTCTCGCAGAAAGCGCGCGACATCGGGCACTTCCGCCAGACGTACGCGGTGCTCAACCTCGGCGATCTGAACGGCTGGGACGCTTCCGTTGAAGTCAGCCCGCAGTCGCTGCGCGCGGCCGGCAAGCTCAAGAGCGCCAAGGACGGCGTGAAGATTCTCGGCGGCTCGACGAAGTCCAAGGAGAAGGGCGGCGCGCTGCCCGCGGGCCTGCGCTTCCGCGACATCCTGTTCTCCGCCTCGGCGCGTGAAGCGCTGGGCGCGGTCGGCGCCGACTTCGGCGACGCCGTCACCGAAGCGCCCCCAACCGAGTAGATGGCTTCAGCTTCGCTGAACCCGTCGCGCTGCGCGCGCAGCCAGAGGTAGTCCTAGGTGCTCAATACGCTTCGCAACGCGCTGACCGTGCCCGACATCCGCAAGCGGATCGGGTTCGTGTTCTTCGCGTTCGCGGTCTTCGTGTTCATGATCCACGTTCAGCTCCCGAACGTGAACCAGGCGAAGTGGAACCAGCTCATCCAGTCGGGCGCGTTCTACCAGTTCCTGGGCTTCCTGTCGGGCGGTGCGCTGCAGAAGCTCTCGATCATCGCGATGGGGATCACGCCGTACATCAACGCGTCGATCATCATGCAGCTCATGACGGTGGTGATTCCGCAGCTCGAGGAGATGGCGAAGAAGGGCGGCGAGGAAGGCCGCAAGACGATCAGCCGCTACACGCGTTACCTCACGATCGTGCTCGGCACGATCCAGGCGACCTCGATGGCGATCGCGATGAGCCGCGGCGGCGTGTTCTACGACCAGTCGTGGCAGTTCATCGTGTACGCGGTGATCGCGTTCGTCGCCGGAACGATGTTCTTGATGTGGCTGGGCGAGCAGATCACCGACAAGGGCATCGGCAACGGCATCTCGCTGATCATCTTCGTCGGCATCGTGCTGCGTTTCCCCACGCAGGTCGGGCAGACGTTCTCGCTGGCGAACAAGGGCAACGTGAACTGGTTCGGGCTGATCCTGTGGATCGGCATCGCGCTGGTCACGATCGTCTCGATCGTGTTCATGTACCAGGGCCAGCGCCGCATCCCCGTGCAGCAAGCGCGCCGCGTGATCGGCCGCAAGATGTACGCGGGCAGGTCGAGCTACATCCCCCTGCGCCTCAACAACGCCGGCGTCATCTCGATCATCTTCGCGATCTCGATTCTCTTGCTGCCGCAGCAGGCGCTCTCGTGGTTCGGCGGCGCGCAAGGCGGCACCGGCGTCGCGGGCAACATCTCGTTCTTCCTGCAGGCGTACTTCGGGCCCAGCTCGTTCCTCTACAACGCCGTGTACTTCTTGCTGGTCGTCGTGTTCACGTTCTTCTACTCGGCGATCGTCGTGAACACCAAAGACATCGCGGACAACCTCAAGAAGTCGGGCTCGTTCATCCCGGGCATCCGCCCCGGCCAGCCGACGATCGACTACATCAACAAGATCCTGATCCGCATCACCACTGCGTCCGCGATCTACCTCGGCCTGCTGGCGGTGCTGCCGTCGCTGCAGAAAGACGTCGGCGTGACGTCGCTGTACATCGGCTCGACGTCGCTGCTGATCGTGGTCGGCGTCGCGCTCGACGCCATCACGCAGATCGAAGCGCGCCTCGCGATGCGCGACTACCGCGGGTTCATCAATAAGTGAGGCGCTCCGCTCTCGCTGCGCGCCCCCCACGCTTCGCGTGGGGCCCCCGGGTCCGAGCTCGCAACAACGCTGTAGCGATTGCGCGATACCGCTGCGCTCGCTCCGTCACCGGGATCGTGTTGCCGTGAACCTGATCTTCTTGGGGCCTCCGGGTGCCGGCAAAGGCACGCAGGCGAAGGCGCTCGAGGAGCGGTTCGGGTACCGCCAGATCTCGACCGGCGACATCCTCCGCGCGAACGTGCGCGAGGGGTCGCCGCTCGGCGTCGAGGCCAAGGACTACATGGACCGCGGCGCGCTCGTTCCCGACGATCTGATCATCCGCATGATGGAGCCCGTGCTCGACGAGCCGGGCGAGGTGATTCTGGACGGCTTCCCGCGCACCGTCGCGCAGGCCGAAGCGCTCGACGATTTGCTGCGCCGCAAGAACAAGCCGGCGATCGCGGTGCTGTTCGACGTGGACAAGGCCGCGCTCACCGAGCGGCTCACCGGCCGCTGGACGCACGCGCCCTCGGGCCGCACGTATCACGCGAAGCACAATCCGCCCCAGGTCGCGGGCGTCGACGACGTGACCGGCGAGGCGTTGATCCAGCGCCCCGACGATCAGGAAGACACGATTCGCACGCGCCTGGCCGTGTACGAAGAGCAGACGTCGCCGCTGGTGGCGTACTACGCGCACCCGTCGAACCACCGGCTGGCTCGCGTCGACGCGCTCGCGCCGATTGACGCCGTCACCGATCAGCTCACGAAGCTCGTCGGCGGCTTCGCGAACCACGGTGCGGCATGATCACCATCAAGTCGTCGCGCGAGATCGAGATCATGCGCCGCGGCGGGAAGATCACGTCCAAGACGCTCGCGATGCTCATGGACGCCGCGAAGCCGGGGATCACGACCGGGCAGCTCGACAAGCTCGCGGACGACTCGATTCGTTCGATGGGCGGGGTCCCCACGTTCATCGGCTATCACGGCTATCCGTCGGCGATCTGCGCCTCGGTGAACGACGAAGTGGTGCACGGCATGCCGGGCGACCGCGTGCTGCACGACGGCGACCTGCTGTCGATCGACATCGGCACGACGTTCGAGGGCTACGTGTCCGACTCGGCGGTCACCGTCGCGATCGGGAACGTCAGCGAAGCGGCGAAGCGCCTGATGCGTGTCACGCAGGAGTGTCTGATGCTCGGGATCGCGCAGATGCAGCCGGGCAACCATCTCGGTGACATCGGGCATGCGGTGCAGCAGCACGCCGAGTCCCACGGGTACGGCGTGGTTCGCGCGCTCGTGGGCCACGGGGTGGGGCGGAAGATGCACGAGGACCCGCAGGTGCCCAACTACGGGTTTCCCGGCGAGGGGACGCTCCTTCGCAAGGGTCTGGTGCTCGCCATCGAGCCGATGATCACCGAAGGGACCTACGAGGTCGAAACCCTTGATGACGGCTGGACGGTCGTTACCGAGGATGGTAAACTAGCGGCGCACTTCGAGCACACGATCGCGATCACGGACGACGGTCCGAAGATCCTGACGTTGCGGGACGTGGCCGAGCACCCCGACGTGTCTTTGTTCCGTCCGTCCGAAGAGGTTGCGGCCTGATGGCGCTCCTCGTCACCCCATCGCCGTTCGAATCGCCGCACGGCCGCACCGTCTAGAGTAAGAAGCACATCATGAAAGTACGTCCGAGCGTCAAGCGCATCTGTGAGGCTTGCAAGGTCATCCGCCGCGAAGGCAAAGTCCGCGTGATCTGCAGCGTCAATCCCAAGCACAAGCAGGTTCAGGGTTAATGGCTCGTATTTCCGGCATCGATCTCCCGCGCGACAAGCGCATCGAGATCGGACTCACCTACATTTTCGGGATCGGTCTCCCGACGTCGAAGAGGATCCTGTCGCAGACCGGGGTCAGCCCCGACGTGCGCGTCAAGGATCTCTCGAGCGAGGACGAGCAGCGTTTGCGCGAGGTCGTCGAGACGCTCAAGGTCGAGGGTGATCTTCGGCGCGAGATCTCTTCGAACATCAAGCGGCTCACCGATATCGGGTGCTATCGCGGGCTTCGGCATCGGCGTGGGTTGCCGGTGCGTGGGCAGCGGACCAAGACCAATGCTCGCACGCGCAAGGG
>JAXDMB010000267.1:0-7534 GCA_034666325.1 Vulcanimicrobiota bacterium | reverse complement strand
CGTGCGCCGCTCGTACGCGAGCAGCGCGCACGCGACGCCGGCCGCCGCGATCAACGCCGCCTGGCCGAGCGCGACGTCGCTCGTGCCGGGACCGCTCGCGATCCCGAACGCGGCCGCGCCGAGCAGCGCCGTGACGCGGCGCGTGCCGGCGAGCGCGAGCGCGGCGAGGATCAGCGCGCAGAACGCCGCGCCGAGGAGCCCGCTCCACGCGCGCACCGCGACCGGGTGCGGCAGCCGCGCGAGCGCGCCGAACAGCGGCAAAGCGGCGGCCGGACCGACGTACGGCAGCAGCTCGTCGCGCGACGCGTCCACGCCGCCGATCGTGCGCTCCACGTTCCACACCGCGCGCGACCACGGGTCGCCGCCCGCGTTCCACGTCGCGCCGGCCGCGTAGTACGCCTCGAAGTCGCGCGCGAACGGGCCTTGCGTCGGCGGCGGCCGGAACAGCGTGAACGCCATCGCCAGCGCGATCAGCGCGCCGGCGAGCCCGATCTCACGTCGCAGCGTAGAGCCCGATGCGTTCGACCTGTCCCGCGTTGCCCATGACGTAGGCGACGCCGCCCGGAAAGCGCGCCTCGTACGCTTCCGCGTACACCACCGGCGCCGGACCGCCGACCGCGGTCGAGTACCGCTCGTCCAACGTCGCCGTCGCCGCGCCGAGCGCGACGTCGCCGGGCGACAGACGGAAGAGCCCGTAGTCGCGCGCGGCGAGGCCCGGCGCGCCATCGGCTTTTGGAACGTAGTGCTCGAGCGCGACGAGCGTGTTCCGGCCCGGCTCGGCGCCCGCCGTGCTCGCATAGAACAGCGAGAGGAAATGCCGTGCGCCGTTCTCGCGCGCGGCATAGGTGTGCCAGCCGCGTATCGGATACGCGAAGCCGACGCCGAACACGCGCTCGACGTCTTCGCGCGCCGTCGTGCCGAGCGCGAACACGAGCCGTTCGTTGGCGAGCACGACGGGCCGGTCGAGCGGAACCGGTGGAACGTTGCGCTTCGCGCGGTTCTTCTCGTAGATGCTCGCGAGGATGTCGACCGCGCGCTTCATCGCGAAGTCCGGCGCGGGGTCGTCTCGTTCGGGCGGCTTGCGCGAATCGCTCATCCCGCGCGCTCGATGTGCGTCGCGGCGGCGCCGGCGATCGCGACGAACACGATCGCGAGATACGCGACCAGCGTCACCACCCGCTGCACCGGGAGCAGCCCGCTGCCGCGCGGATCGATCTGTCCGCGGAAGATCCCGATGATGCGGGGCACCGCCGTGAACAGCATCAGCAGCAAGATTACGACGCCGAACACGCTCGGGAACAAGAACACCCAGCCGGCGAGCAGCACGACGCCCACGATCCACAGGCGGCCGTCGATCGCGCCCGCGACGGCCCCGCCGTCGAACGGCGGCGTCGGGATCAGGTTGAACAAGTTCAGGAAGAAGCCGATGTACGCGCAGCCGGTCCAAAAGCGCGCTTGGGGCAGCATCGAGGCCTCGCCGGCGACGATGCCGTACACCCAGCACGCCGCCGCGGCCGCGACGCCGAACAGCGGGCCGGCCAGTGCGGCGGCGACGTTCTGCGCGGGCGTTCCGCCGGCCGGCGCGCTGACGAACGCGCCGAAGCCGGGAATGAACATCGGCAGCGACGCGTTCACGCCGTAATTGCGCCACGTGACGAAGTGGCCGAGCTCGTGCACGAGGATCATCAGCACGAACACGATCCCGATCTTCCAGCCGCCGAACCACTGCGCGTACAGCCACACGGACAGGAACATCGAGCCGAAGCTCAGGAGGAGCTTCGGAGCCAGAATGAGCCATTTCAAGCTGAACAGGATCGCAAGCAGCGTTTTGAGCTTCGCCGCGAACAGACCCAGCGCGACCAGGACACCGCCGATCGCGCTGCCCATCCCTCGCCGCCCCGTCGCCGCCTTGCGCTCGTCCGGCCGCTCCTCGTCATGCATCAACCGGTAGTTCTCGATCCACCCGTCGCGCTCCGTGAATGGCGCCCCGTCCTGCCGGAAGGAGATCTGCGCTCGATCTCGCTGCACTGGACCGCGCACGGTTACGACGCGGTTTTTCCGGCGTATCACTTCTGCGTGAGCGGCCGCGACGAAATCCTGGTGCACCACACGCACGACCTGCGCGAGAATATGCGCGACGTGCGGCTCGACCCGTCGCTGCCGTACGCGCCGCACACGTCGGGACGCAACTCGTGGTCGATCGGGCTCTCGGTCGCGGCGATGCAGGACGCGACGCCGTGCGACTTCGGCCCGTGCCCGATCACCGAGGCGCAGCTCGACGCGCTGTGCGAGGTCGCCGCGAAGCTCGCGGCGTTCTACGCGATCGACGTCGCCGCGATCCGCACGCACGCCGAAGCGGCGCTCGAGGACGGCTATTTCGGCCACGGGCCGGGCCACAAGCGCTGGGACATCGCGCGGCTGCACGCGTCGCCCGCGCCGCTGGAACCGTCGGAGGCCACCTCTGCCGGCGACTGGTTCCGCAGCCGCATCAGCGCCCTGATCGCGCGCGCACGCTGACCGAAGCGGACGCGCTCGCCGTCGCGGCGACGTTCGGAATCGACGTGGGCGGCGCGCACGCCGTCGCGCTGCCCGGCGGCTATTCGAACGAGACCGTGCGCATTGACGCGCGCGCCGGACGGTTCGTCGTGCGGCGCTACGGACGCTTGCACGTGACGCGCGCGGCGATCGCGTTCGAGCACGCGATAACGGCGCACGCGGCCGCGCGGATGCGCGAGATCGCCGCGCCGCTGCGCGCTGCGGACGGCGGCACCATCGCCGCGGCGCCGGACGGCGGCATGGCCGCGGTCTTTCCGTACGCCGAGGGCATTACCGGGCGCACCGATCTGGGCACCGGATGCGCCGCGGCGCGCGTGCTCGCGCGCTTTCACCGTGCGATGCACGACGTGCACGTGGCGAGCGGCATGCGCAGCACGCGCTTTCTCGGAATCTTGCCGTGGCTTCGCGAGCGCTTCAACCGCTTCGCGAGCGATCCGCTCGTCGGCCGCGCGCTGGACTGGAGCGCGCTCGTCACCGCGACCGCCGGCGCCACGGTGCGCGTGGCGCCGCGCGCGGCGGAGCTGCCGCACGTCGTCGTGCACGGCGATCCCAACCCGGGCAACGTCGTGACGGGCGAGCCCGGGGAGGTGCGCGCGCTGATCGACTTCGACTTCGCGCACGAGACGGAGCGCGTGTACGATCTCGGCGCGCTGTTGGACGAGTTCGCGCGCGAGCACGACGACGGGCCGCTCCAGCTCGGGCGCGTCGCGCCGCTGGTGGAGGCGTACGCCGGGGAAGCGCCGCTCGCGCCCGCGGAACGCGACCTGATTCCCGAGGCGATGCTGCGCCGCGCCGCGACGCTGGTGTGGTACGTCGCGACGCGCCACGGCGAGCGCGTGCCCGGTGACGTCGGGGGCGCGCCGCGCTACGCCGCGCGCGTGGCGGAGATCGTCGCGCACGCCGGCACGATCCGCGAGGCGGCGCATGGGTAGGCTCGCGAACGCGCTGCTGTGGCTGCTGCTCGGTGCGGCGGTGGTACTGGTCGTCGTCATGACGTGGCATCCGTGGGTGCATCCCTGGACGGGCGTGCGCCGCTGACGGTCGCGGAGTATCCCGCGCGGTCGCGAACGCGGCCGTCATGACGCGGATCGTGGTTCTGGGGGGCGGCTTCGCCGGCGTCGCCGTCGCGCGGCGGCTCGAGAAGAAGCTGCGCCGCGACGAGGCCGAGATCGCGCTCGTCAGCCGCGACAACTTCACGCTGTTCACGCCGATGCTGCCCGAAGTGAGCTCGGGCGGGCTCGAGCCGCGCCACGTCGCGACACCGGTTCGCGCGCAAGTGCACCGCACGAAGTTCGTGCTCGGCGAGATCTCGCGCGTCGACCTCGCCGCGCGCGTCGTGGAAGCGCGCCATCCGATCACCGGCGACGTCGCGCACTTGGAGTACGACCACATCGTGCTCGCGCTCGGCTCGGTCACGTCCACGTTCGGAATCCCCGGCGTCGCGGAGCACACGCTGCCGCTCAAGACGCTCGAGGACGCGGAAACGCTGCGCAACCGCATCATCGCCGCCCTCGAGCAGGCCGTCGTCACCGAACCGGGGCCGGACCGCGACCGGCTGCTCACCTTTGCCGTCGTCGGCGGCGGCTACACCGGGTGCGAGTGCGCCGGCGAGCTCGTCGATTTCTTTCACTCCATCGTGCCGTTCTACCGGCCGCTGCGCTTGAGCGACGTGCGCATGATCCTGATCGAAGCGGGCAAAGCGCTGTTGCCGGACCTGCCCGAGAAGATGGGGCGCTACACGACGCGCAACCTCGCGCGGCGCAATGTCGAGCTCGTGATCGGTGACGGCGTCACGCGCATCGACGCGAGCACGATCGCGCTGCAGTCCGGCCGGAACATTCCGTGCGGCACGATCGTGTGGAGCGCGGGCGTGCGGCCGTCGCCGGTGCTGCGCGATCTGCCCGGCTGCACGCATGCGCGCAACGGCGGGATCGTGGTGAACCAGGACATGTCGGTGATCGGCGCGCCCGGCGTGTGGGCGCTGGGCGACTCGGCGTGGATCCCCGACAAGCCGGACGCGGATCTGAACGACAAGACCGCCTGGTATCCCGCGACGGCGCAGCACGCGATTCGCGAAGGCCCCGCGCTCGCGGACAACCTCGTCGCGACGCTGCGCGGCAAGCCGACGAAACCGTTCCACTACACGTCGCTCGGCACGATGGCGTCGCTGGGCGCGCGGCGCGGCGTCGCGCAACTTCCGGGCGGTTTCGTGGTGACCGGGTTC
The DNA here is from genome assembly GCA_034666325.1 of Vulcanimicrobiota bacterium. Lineage (GTDB taxonomy): Bacteria > Vulcanimicrobiota > Vulcanimicrobiia > Vulcanimicrobiales > Vulcanimicrobiaceae > Vulcanimicrobium. The sequence continues at coordinate 2,754 of JAXDMB010000267.1, read as the reverse complement.
CTCGCGTGGCTGATGTGGCGCACGTACTATCTCGCGCGGCTGCCCGGGCTCGACCGCCAAGTGCGCGTTGCGTTCGACTGGACGCTCGGGCTGATCTTTCCGCGTGACATCGCCGAGTTGCGGCTCTACACCGAGCGCGGCCAACTCCAAGCAGAGCGCGACGCCGGTTTTCTGCCGCCGGCGCCGCCCGCTTGACAGGGCGGCCGGGGAGGCGTAATCTGTAACTATGTTTTTAGTTCTCGCGCTCGCCTCGGTCCCGTTCAGCTATGACGGCGCGTTGCGCCCGGGCCAGACGCTCACCGTTCGCGACGTCAACGGCAGCGTGCGCGTGCGCACCGGCGACCGGCTCGCGATCCGGGCGACGAAGCACGCCGAGCGCGGTGATCCGAACGCCGTCGCAATCCACGTCGAGAACCGCGGCGACGGCATCGTCGTGTGCGTGCGCTACCCGCCCGACGCGAACCGCGGCTGCGACGTGCGCGGCGAGTCGCACAACGGCAACGACAACGACAACAACGACACGGCCGTCGACTTCGACATCACCGTGCCGCACGGCATCACGCTCGACGCGCGCACGGTGAACGGCTCGGTGGACGCGGTCAATGACGGGCCGGCCGACGCGGCAACGGTGAACGGCAGCGTGAATCTCGAAGCACGCGACGTGCGCAGCGTGCACACGGTCAACGGCTCGGTGAGCATACGCATCCTGGACCGCAGCCGTGCCGCGCTCTCCGCGCACACGGTGAACGGCTCGATCGACATCGCGCTGCCCGAAGGCACCGGCGTCGCGCTCGACGCGCGAACGCTGACCGGCGACATCAGCGCCGCGGGCGCAACCGTGGACCGCCCGCGCTACGGTCCGGGCGCACGCTCCAAAACAACGCTCGGCGACGGCGCGCGCCGCCTGAGCCTGCAAACAGTCAACGGTTCGATAACGCTGAAACGGTAGGCATAGAGCGAACCTCCGCTTTGAAAACCGAATTTCGTGCCCGACCAACCGGCTCTGCGTTAAGCGGCCAATGCTTCCAGCAGCGCGATCCGTTGCGGCAAAGGCAGCTGCTGTGCGCGCCGTTCCAGTACACCGCGCGTTCGTTCGTTGATCGTCCGCAGCTCGGAGGGCGTGTCCCACAACAAGCTCGCGACCACCGCGTCGAGCCGTGACCGGTACTCAGCGACTTTTTTTTTGATCTCGTTCGCGACCTCGTCGCGCAGCGTCGTGACGAAGCGATCGAAATCGGCTTCGTCGATCGGTTCCGTCAGCAGCGCGGACCCCCGCAGCGGCGTGTAGAGGAAGTGTCGCAGATCATCGTACGCGATGGGGACGTGCTTCTGCTCGGCGTCCGCGAACAGCTGCGGCCAGCCGAATCGCCGCGTCAGGTGATAGAGATCGACCGCGTCCTTGACTTCGGAGCGATCCTCGAAGGCGCCGATCTTGTTGGCGGCGATGTCGCGCAACGCGTGCGCATAGACGCCGAGGACAGATGGTGACGCCGGCTCGACGCGTGGGCTGTCCGGAGCGATGTCGACTTGTATCCGTTGCGTGCCGTCGCCGACCCACATGCGCATGAAAGCGACCGACTCCGTGACCGGCTCGACCGTGAATCCGGCGGCCTGCAGCGCGTTTGCGAAGTCGCGGCCCAGCGTTCCGGCATGCCCCTGAAGCGTGAACAGATCCAAGTCATCAGAATAGCGGTGATGCAAGTACAGGCGTGCGAGCGCCGTACCTCCGGTGAGCACGAGCGCGTCCGCGTACGTCGCCGCGACGGCGAGAATGCGGTCCTGCAGCGGGTAGAATACCCCTTCATACATCGCCCGCTCTTCGGGCGTCGCTGCGCGGAACGGCGGCACGCTCATATCATCCCGATCATACCACGGCTATGCACCACGGGCGAATCCGGCCTCAAAGGTCCGCGCTTCTCTCACACCCAGGCGTCGTCGGGGCCGGCGTAGGTGTTGCCGTAGAGTGATTTTGCTTCCGGGTACGGTTCCGCTTCCACTTCGTCCGTCGTGCGGTTCACCAGCTCCGTTATCTCGCGTTTGATCGCTTTCGTCTCGTCGTCCGTTACCACGCCGCTTTCGAGCAGGTAGCGTTCGAACTTCGGGACCGGGTCGTTCGGGCGGTGTTCCGCGACCTCGTCGCGCGTGCGGTACGTGCGGTCGTCGTCGTCCGTCGTGTGCGACAGGAAGCGATAGCACATCGACTCGACGAGCACCGGGCCGTTGCCCGCCGCGGCGTGCGCGCGCGCGTCGCGCACCGTCGTGTACACGGCGACCGGATCGAAGCCGTCGCACGTCACGCCACGGATGCCGTAGCCCGCGGCTTTCGTCGCGACGGTCGGCACGCGCATCTGCTTGCTGATGTGCGTCGAGATCGCCCACTGGTTGTTCTCGCACGAGAACAGAACCGGCAGCGCGTGAACGGCCGCGAAGTTCACGGCTTCGTGCCACTCGCCTTGCGAGGTCGCGCCGTCGCCGAACTGGCAGAACACGACGCGGTCCGTCGCGCCGCTGCGCTTGATCGACCACGCCGCACCGATCGCGTGCGCGCAGTGCGCCGCGATGATCGACGAGATCGACGCGATTCCGAGCGCGCGCGCCGTGACGTGGTTGATGATCGAGCGGCCGCCGCTGGTGTCTTTGGCGCGCGCGAGCTGCGAGCGGAACAGGTCGACGAGCGGGAAGCCGCAGGACAGGATGATCCCCGTGTTGCGGTAGTACGGGTAGAGCAGGTCCTTGCCGCGCTCGAACGCGAGC
>JAXDMB010000266.1:0-4589 GCA_034666325.1 Vulcanimicrobiota bacterium | reverse complement strand
CATGTTGTGCGGCGCGATGCCGCCGCCCGCGAGACTGCGCGCCATCACCTCGCCGAAGATGCGCAGATCTTCGCCGGTATAGGCGCCGATCGTCGGGTTGCCGGTGGTGCCGGATGATGCGTGGATGCGCGCCAGACGTTCCGGCGGCACCGCGAGCAGTCCCAGCGGGTACGCGTCGCGCATGTCGGCTTTGCTGCTGAACGGCAGGCCCGCGATCGCGTCGAGCGCAGCGGGCGCCGTGACGCCGCGCAGCCGTTCGCGGTAGATGTCGTTGGCGTCCCGCAACCGCTCGACCAGGGCCTGGAGCCGCTCGAGCTGCAGCGCTTCGAGCGCGTGCCGTTCGAGCGTCTCGAACTCCGGCTGGAAGATCATGCCGGGGTAGTACGCCCAGCGGGCGAAGAGTCCCGGCGATGAGTGCCGCACCCGTCCTGGAGTTCTGGTTCGAGTTCGCGAGCACGTACTCGTACGTCGGGGCGATGCGCATCGAAGGCCTGTGCCGCGACGCCGGCGTGCGGCTCGTGTGGCGCCCGTTTCTGCTCGGCCCGATCTTCGCGCTGCAAGGCTGGGACACGTCGCACTTCAACCTCAACCCGCGCCGCGGCAACTACATGTGGCGCGACATGGAGCGCCTCACGGCGAAGCTCGGGCTTCCGTGGAAGCGCCCGTCGGAGTTTCCGCGCAACACCATCGTTCCGGCGCGCGTCGCGTGCGCGATCGCCGAAGAACCATGGTGCGGCGACTTCGTGCGCCGCGTCTACGTCGCGAACTTCGGCGAGGACCGCGCAATCGACCAGCGCGAGGTCATTGCGTCAATCCTGGAAGAGCTCGGCCAACCGGCGAACGCGGTGCTCGCACGAGCGGAATCACCGGACATGCGCCCGCTGCTGCGCGCGAACACGGAACGCGCGACGGAGCTGGGAATCTTCGGCGCACCGAACTGCATCGCGGACGGCGAGCTGTTCTGGGGCGAAGAAGCAATGGAAGACGCAATCGCCTGGGCACAGGGCCGGTCGCGTTAATAAAATGGCCCGGGAACCATCGGTAGTGTGGGTGGTGGGGCGAACGGGTTGGGCGTCTCGTTCGGCGCGGCATCTGCGCCAGGCGGCTGCGCGACGCGTGGTCCGTCGGGCTCACCGGGGCGAACGGCGGTTGGTTCGGTGCTCATCCCCGTCACGGTTTCGCTCCGGGCGCCGGATTTCCGGTATGTACCTGACCGCCATCGGGCAGTACCGACATTCCGCGGGCTACGGTTCCGGCGTTGAGAAGCAGTGTGATCGACGCCGCAGCAGTCGCGGCGTAAGCGAGGAACAACGCGCGCGCATCATCCCGTGACTCCCGCCGCAGATGGTGCCGCATGCACCGGCAACGATGCCGAGCAAGGATGTGGCTTTTGTTTCAACACTAGCCGATTCAGCGACGGAGTGCTCGAAGCTGCCCTTTGCTTCGCTCAACAAGAAGATAGCGGTTTCGACCGTACCCGGCCGTGGGACCACGATGGCCGCCGTCGCGTTGCGAATCGCATGGTACGACCGCTCCCGATCCAGCGCGCCGGGCTGATTGGAATCCATGCCTCGACGATAACGTCCCTGGATTGCCGGCGCGCGTCCCGGTCGTTTCTCCGAAGTCACGCCGTTCTGCGGGCTGTCGAGGAGAAGATTTCCGCCAGGCGGCCTTCTCGGTCGAGGTCTTGCTCCAGTGCTATCGCGGCGGCTTCCGCGATGTGTGCGTCGCATGCGGCGTCCGCGGCGTCGTGCGCGCCCAGGCGTTCCAACGCCGATATCACCGCGTCCGCCGACGCGTGCTCCAGCTCGCCGATCGTGCCGTAGGCTTCGGCGACCGTCTCGCGGTCGTTGGACGGCGGGCCGTGCATCGCCCACGCGACCGGGAACGACCATTTGCGGCGGCGGATGTCCGCGCCGGCCGGTTTGCCCGTTTCCGCCGGTGTTCCCCACGTGCCGAGCACGTCGTCGCGCACCTGGAACGCGAGGCCGTACGCGCGTCCCATCCGGCCGTAGGCGTGCGCGCGGTCCTGAGAAGCGCCGGCGGCCAGCGCGCCCAGCTCGCACGATGCGGCGAACAGCGCCGCCGTCTTGCCTTCGATCATCGCGAGATATTCGTCGAACGTCACCGCCGCGGACGTCTCGAAACCGATGTCCGCGCCTTGGCCGCCGCACAGCGCGTAGAGCGCGCGGTGCAGGCACGCGGTCATCGTGACGACGCGTTCCGCATCGAGATGGCCGGGCGTGTCGAGCAGCGCCGTGTAGCTCAGCGCGCACATCGCGTCGCCCGCGGTGAGCGCCGCCGGAATGCCGTGGCGCACCCACAGCGCCGGACGGCCGTGGCGCAGCCGGTCGCCGTCCTGAATGTCGTCGTGCACCAGCGAGAAATTGTGCAGCAGCTCCACCGCGGCGGCCGCGGCGAACGCGTCCTCCGCCCGCGCACCTTCGGTCTCCGCGACGGCCGTGAGAATGCGCGGCCGCAGGCGCTTTCCGCGCTGCGCGCCCCCATCGTCGAAGGCGAAATGCCCGCGCACCATTGCCTTGGTGGGCGACGCCGCATCGAGCCGGTCCACCGCACGTTCGAGATAGCTCTCGAACGCCTCGAACGCCGCGCCCGCGATCACGCTAACGCGCGAGAACGCCCTTGATCGAGCGCATGATGTTGCCCGGGCGCATCGCGTCGGCGGCCGCGGTGGCCTCGAATCCGGAGTGCACCATGCAGTCCTCGCACTTCGGGTTGCCGCTCGCGTGGCCGTAGTTGTCCCACTGCGTCTCTTCGAGCAGCTCTTTGTACGAGCTCGCGTAGCCCTCGCCGAGCAGATAGCACGGCTTCTGCCAGCCGAAGAGGCTGTAGCTCGGCATGCCCCACGGCGTGCAGTCGTAGTCTTTCTCGCCGGTGAGGAAATCGAGGAAGAACGGGCTGGCGTTGAACTGCCATTTCTTCTTGCCCGCGTTGTACGGTGCGAGGATGGAGCGGAACAGCTGACGCGTCTGCTCCTTCGCCAGGAAATGGTCCTGATCGGGCGCCTTCTCGTAGCGGTAACCGGGCGAGATCATCATCCCGTCCACTTTGAGGTCGTCCGTGAGGTAGTCGAAGAACTGCTGGAACGTGGCGGGGTCGGCGCCGTCGAAGATCGTGGTGTTGGTCGTGACGCGAAAGCCGCGCGCTTTCGCCGCCTTGATCGCCTTGACCGCGACGTCGAAGATTCCGTCGCGCGCGACCGCGTGGTCGTGCACCTCCCGCGGTCCGTCAAGGTGAACGCTGAACGAGAAATATGCCGACGGTTTGAACTTGTCGAGGCTCGCTTCGAGCCGGATCGCGTTGGTGCAGAGGTAGACGAACTTCTTGCGCTCGACGAGCCCCTTGACGATCTCCTCGATCTGCGGGTGCAGCAGCGGTTCGCCGCCCGGGATCGACACCACCGGCACGCCGCACTCGTCCACCGCCGCAAAGCACTGCTCGGGCGTGAGGTGGCGGCGCAGCACGTCGACCGGGTGCTGGATCTTCCCGCAGCCGCCGCACGCGAGGTTGCATCGGAACAGCGGTTCGAGCATCAGGACCAGCGGATAGCGCTTGCGCCCCGCCATCCGCTGGCGGACCACGTACGATCCAACCGCTACGGCTTGCTTGAGAGAGATCGCCATCCGTCCTCCGCGTGTCGTGAGTCGCGGGCGACGTACCCGTGATCCCGAAACCAGGTGACCGCATCGCGCAACCCGGCGGTTACGGGCGACTGCGGAAATCCGAGCTCACGCACGGCCTTCTCCGCCGAGTAGAACATCCGCTGCTTCGCCATGCGCACGCTGTCGACCGAAACGTCCGGCGTGACGCCCACCCGCGCGAGCACGTATTCGCCCAGCGCCGCGTATGCGAGCGGGATCGCGCGCGGCAGGCGGATGCGCGGCGCAGGGCGCCCGGCGATCGGCGCGAGCCGTTCGAGCAGCGCGCGCAGCGTGAGGTTCTCGTTGCCCAGGATGTAACGCTCGCCGGCCACGCCGCGCTCGTAGGCCAGGATGTGGCCGGCCGCGACGTCGCGCACGTCGATCAGGTTGAGCCCGGTGTCCACATACGCGGGCATCCGGCCGTTGAGGAACCGCACCAGGATCTCGCCCGTTGGGGTCGGCTTGGCATCCCAGGGACCGACCGGCGTGGTTGGGTTCACGATCACGACGTCCTGGCCGGCCGAGAAGGCGGCCCGTGCTTCGGCTTCGGCAAGGTACTTCGAGCGCTTGTAGGCGCCGATCAGCCGCCCGGGCGGGCTCTGGTGCGTCTCGTCCGCGGGCGCCGCGTCCGCGCGGACGCCGATCGCGGCGACGGAGCTGGTGTGCACGGTGCGCGGCACGCCGGCGGCGCGTGCGGCGGCGAGAATGCTGCGCGTTCCCTCGACGTTGGCCCGCATCATCGCGGAGCGGTCGCGGCGCCAGAGGCTGTACGTCGCGGCGACGTGGAACAGCGCGTCGCTGCCGCGCATCGCGCCGGCGAGTCCGGCCGCGAAAAGATCGCCGCGCACCGTCTCGACGTCGAGCCCGGCCAGCGAGGGCGCCTCGCCGCGCACGAGCGCGCGAACGCGCCAGCCGCGCTCGAGCAGC
>JAXDMB010000265.1:0-8695 GCA_034666325.1 Vulcanimicrobiota bacterium | reverse complement strand
CAAGGTTCGCGCGCACGATCGTCGCCGGTTGATACACGCCCGGCCGGCCGTTACAGCACATGTTGTCGAGCACGGCGATATCTCCGATCGATCCGAGAATCGCTGTCTCGTCCTGCTCCTGCACGATCGTGCCCAATCGTTTGCAATCCAGAATTTGCCGCGTGTGTTCTCAGAGCCGCGCCGTCGGACCATCCCGAGACGCCGTACGCACACGAGCCGAGCGGCACGATTTCAGCGACTTGTTGCGCCACGAACGCGCTTCCGGATTCCGCTCGTACCAGCCCCGAGGCGGCGGCGATGCGCACGACGCGGCCGCCGGCGCATCCGACAATGACGTCGTCCGCATTGCGGACGATGGCCGAAACGCCGCCGGCCGGCGCGCTGCCCGTCGGATTCCGACAAACGGAGCGTCGCTGCCACAGCGCGCGCCCGTTGGAAAGCGCTCGCGACGCGACCGTCCCCGTACGCCCTCCGTAGATCGCGGTCGCGCCGAGGACCATCGCCGACGCTCCGCCGTGACGCTGCCAGCGCAGCCGGCCCGTCGCAGGATCGAGAACGCGAACCTCCGCTTGCCCTCCCAACACGATCGCAGTTTCGCCGACGCGCACCTGCGATAATTCCCATCCCGGCGGCAGCGCATATCGCCACGCCGGCGCGGATCCGCGCACCGCGACGGTCGGCACCGGGCTGACGGTCGATTCCGGCGACGCAGCCCGGTGCGCCGGTGCGCAGGCCGCGCACAGCGCAATCAGCGTGAAGACAGCCAACGCACGCATTTAGCGTGCCTTCCCTTCACAGCGGACGCCGCCTCCGGTGGCCATCTGAGACGGGCGCCATCCCGTAGCGCAACGGGCATCATCATCCGCGCCTAATATGACCGGAACCGGACGCTTGAAATAGGGTCACCAAATAACGGCAGGCCGAAGACCGATAGAGCGTCAAGACAGGCTACGCGCGGCCCGTCTCGTTGGGCCGGCTTGATACGCTTCTGCTCGGGTGGTGAAGTATCGTGAACCGGAATCGTTTTTTGACGACGGGCATGGCTGAAGCATGTGGTTGGCGCTAAGCTACGCTCCGGCAGCGTGCGCCTTGCTCGGAATGCTGGGGATTGCGCTGAAGGTTTTCCGCGACCGCGACATGCCGCTTGGCGATGGCATTCCGGTCGCGCTTCTCTTCGCGGTTTGGGGCTATCTCCAGGTTCGCGTCACGATGCACTACGACGCGGAGTTGCAGCGTTTGACGTGGTTAGTCATGCTGGCCGTATGGATTCTTCTTGGCCGGAACTTCAAGCCAAGAGTCGGCCGCGAGTTGTCTCGTCGGCGGGCGCAGTAACATCGCTGACGTCGGCGTTGCCTCAACGGAAATTCCGAGCGGAGGCGCTCAGCGCAGGTGGTTCGCCACCGGCACCGCGATCATGTCGACAGCGTCGGCATCGTCGACGAGGATCTCCAAGACGTCGGGGACCTCGCCGGCCGGATGCAGCGTCAGCTCGAGCCGTCCCGCGTCGTGCAGCGTGAGCGTCGCCGACTTCGCGTTTCGTCGCCAGGTCACACCGTTGTTGCCGCTAGGCTCGAACACGATCTCGGCTGCCGTCTCCGGCGCGAGGTCCCGAACACGGCGGTCAACCTCGACGGCACGGCTTTGGATGGCCTCGGCATGCATGGCCGCTTCGTTCGCAGCAGCACGCGCCGGCGCCTCGATCGGGCTGGTTGGGCGGTGCGCTAGCCTACACGGCGTCGCACGGCACCGCAGCTTAGCGTTCGGGGCTTGATCACATGGACGGGCATTGCAACATAGGATCCTCACCGTGCCGGTTCTCCGGAGGAGGGATTTCCGTCGGATTCAAATAGACCGCACGGTTTCGGTGCGAAAGCGATAACAGCGATCGTACGCGCCGGTGAATGGTCCGAGAGGTGGGGGGTGATGCCCTCCGCCTCCGTGGCCTTCTTCAGCGCGCTCGAGCAGGTGTTTACCGAGTCGGACGTGCAGCCGCTCGACGAAACCGCGCTCCGCGAAGCCGTTCTCGCGTCGCAGCCGCTCGGCCCGGCGGCGAGCTCGTGGACGAGTCTTCTGGCCGATCTCGCCGAACGAGCGTCACTCGGCGTCGTGACCGTATACGATCTCGCGCTGGCGGCATGGGACCATGACGAGGATCGGATTCGCCGCGTCCTCGCCGCACTCGACGTGCCGCTCGAGTCCCTAAGACCGTTGTTGACGGGCGACGTTCGCGAGAAAGCTCTCGACCCGCCGCCACGGATACGCGAGATCGGGCAGCCACGCTACGCGGTCGTCATTCGGAGCGACACCGCAGTTGACTACTCCAATAGATACGAGGCGTTCGAGGACGCGCGCTTTGCGCTGGCCTACCTTTCGTGGCGGTTCTTCGGGACCGAGCGGCCTGCCGCACCGGTGGGCCATCACGTCTCGGTCGTCGTTCGGGAACGGATCGGCTTGCCGCGCGCGCTGTTCATCCGCGAGCTGTCGTGACGGACCGAGCTCGCGCGCCGGATCGCTGTGCGCGGCCTCGATCGCCGTGGTCGATCCGCAGGACGTCCTCGAAATCCAGATGCGCACAGCACGAGCCGGCGGCCGGCATCCATCATCCGGCGCACGTAGCTGTTCCACATGCAGGTGCACGCCAGCGCCGTGAGCATCGCCGTTGCTTCCATCTTACGCACAATCCGCGTCGGCGAGAAAGCTCAGCATGTGATAGCCGCCCTGGAGGTCGGCGTCGATGTAGAAGCCGGCGCGGCGCAGCAGCACGATAAGCGTCGCAGATCAGTCTTATGAGCGCGGATAGAAGTTCGTTTGTTTCCCGCAATTGGGCGCTGGAACCCGCGGAATGCGAAGGGCGGCTTTCGCCGCCCTTCAGGGACTACTTCGCTGCCTTCGGCGGAAGCGCTGAACCCGGCCGCTTTGATACCGGACCTTGGGAAGCCGGCTGCGCTGGCATCGCGTAACCTTCGCGTAACCGCACCTCAGCTGCGGTGGGCAATGCCCTCCCTTTCTGGATTAGTTCGGGTCCGCTCGCCTTGCTCGTCGTGCGCTTATCGGTCATCACTGTCGCTCCGTGTCGCCTGCGATATCTGTCTCTACCTCCGACCACCGAACGAACTCGATCGTTTCACAGTCCGCCTTGTCGATGAGCATACCCCACGATCCGCGCATCCGCTCCACAAAACTTCCGGTCGTTTGATCCAGCCGCCATATCTCCCCGAGCATGATCTGCTCGGCCGCCGGATAGGTGGAAACGTATGCGGGTTCGACTAGGCGCCCCGCGACACGACGACCGTCGCGCAACGTGATGACCGCCGCCAGGTTCAACTGCTCTTTCGCGATCCGTTCGAAGATCTTGTCCCACGGCTTCTCGACCGGATCGATCACGTATCCCGCGCGGACCATGTGCGCTTGAACCGCAAACCATCCCCATCCCAGCGCGATCGGAACGAGTGCAAACGTGACGATGACGTCGATGACGTACAGGGCGGTTCTGTACGGCTGAGGTGCGGCATTCGCTGCTACAAGAAGCACCTCTCCGATGAGATCGGCGATCAGGCTATAGCCCAAAACGTCGACCAGAACCTCGTTCGTCTTCCTCGGCTCTCCTCCACGCTTTGCTTCATAAGCGCGCAGTGCCACCAGGCCGGGAAAGACCAGGGCAGCAAATGCAAGAATCTCGGCTACTGTCGCGGATTTCAAGACGTCATAAAGCTTGGCTAGTTCGGACATAGTCAGAAACTACGCCACTGATGTGCCACACGGGTGGCTCTAGGTCGTCGCCATGACGACGCGAACTCGCGCGTTGCCGTCCCGATCCCTCATTTTCCGTCGCGGCGCGTCGGCAGCTCGCTTGCCCCGGGCCTAGCGACGGCGCACTTGCATGCCGATGCATCAAAGTGGTGCGATGCGCCGTGCATCGCTTCGTGTGGGGGTGCCGTGGTTCAGCCGGGCGAGTATTTCTTCATCGTGGCCGCCGGAAGCGATGCGTGCTTAGCCGCCGGCGACACCCATGACGCTAGGGTCCACTACAAATCGATGCGCGACGTCGAGCGTAACTTCACCCCGAACGTCCTGTGGGAGGTCGTGCCCGCCCGCGACGGCTCCTACTACCTGCTCGATCAGCGCCACCAGCGCGCGCTCACCGCGGGCGAGCAGTCGCGCGCGCGGCCCGAAGCGTTGTTCTCCGGCGACCTCGACAACATCGTCGAGGCGGCGAAGACCGGCGACAACCGCGCGATGTGGCGCATGGTGCCGATAGCGGGCGATCTTTTTCAAATCCAAGAGGCGTCCGGGATCCGGCGCTCGCTGATCGGCCCGAACAGCTCCGCGGATGCGCCGATCTTGCAAATCCCGGTTCGCGGCCAGGCGGCGGAGTGGCGCCTGATCGTCTCCAACTCCGCCGGTGGAAACAACTTCGTCACGCCGACCTCCGAACGGTACTGGACGATCCGCGCCGCCGCATCGAGGCCATGGGAGCGCGACGCATATCTCGGCGTGCGCAACGGAGAATACGGCGACGGCGAGCCGATCGTGGTCGTCGATAACGCGACGCTCGGCACCGCGCAGTTCCGCTTCGTGCCGGCCGGCGACGGCGGTTTCCGGATCCGTGTTCGCGACAACGGCAAGATCCTGCGGTGCACGAACGCGGGGAGCCCGCGGCTCGCGCGTTTCGTGATCGGCGGCAGCGGCACCGACGACGCCGCGGAGCTCTTCCGGTTGGTCCCCGCGCCGCGCGGCCGCTGGCGCATCGCGCTCGCCGCCGATCCGCGGTATCAGATCAAAGCGGGCGGCACGTCGGGCTTGGCGGTCGGCGATTTCGCCGACTTCATCGGGCCGAGCACGCCCGGCGCGCAGTTCGAGATCGAGCCGGCGGCGCGCTACGTGTCGCCGATGAAACGCGATCTCGTCATCCGCTTCAACGACGAGCCGTTCGACTACACGCGCGCGATCATCAGCGGGATGGTGTCGCTGGGGGCCAACCAGATTCCGCTTCCCGGCGCGAGCGCGGTCCTGGGGTTCGCGTTCGGCGCGCTGTGGCCGGACAAGAAGCAGATGAGCTACGACGTCATGGCGCGCTTTCGCGACGACTTGCTGCAAGACGTCGCGGAGCGCATGGCCGACACCGAGTTCACGCGCACGCGCACGCAGCTCCAGATCACGCTGCGCGACTACCTGATCGATTACGTCACCACGAAGCGCAGCGGAATCGACGATGAGGACGGTCACGCGCAAAGCACGATCGCACGGATCGACGGGCTCGCGACCGGCTTCAAGAACGCGACGGCCGGTCTCACGCCGACGCTGGACTGGACCGATCCCGTTTCGAAGGAGAACGCCGCGCTGATGGCCGCCGGGCTCCCCGGCTATCTGACCGCGCGCGTGCACCATCTCAACGCAGTCGCCGAATCGATGATGCTGCAGTCGTTCAACACGAAACGCGCGACACGGTCGTATCTGCGCCACAACGGACGCGTCCTGACCGCTTCGGCGACGAGCGGCGCGATCGCAGCGGACGGCACGGCCCTGAACGCGGAGGGCGCGCTCGAGCTCGTTCCGATCGACCGCGGCGCGCTGCGCAGCGGCGATACGCTCTCGCTGCGTGCGAGCAACGGAACGTTCGTCAGCGCGTGGACCGACGCGCCGTATGAGATCACCGCAATCGCCGCTTCGGCGGGAAGCCGCGAGCGGTTTCGCGTCGAGCGGGTCGGTGCGGACGGCACGTTCGTCGCCGGCGATGTGCGCCACGGCGACAGCGTCGTACTGACCACGTACAACGAACGCACCGTTCAGGCTGCCGGCGGCGGCGGCGGCGCCGTCACGGCGAGCGGCACGAACCGCGCGGCGTGGGAAACGTTCGTGATCGAGCGCCAGCTCGGAGCCGGCATCGTGCGCTCGGGCGACAACGTTCACCTCAAGATCGGCACGCGATACATCGGTGCGGTCGACGGCGGCGGCGGCAAGGTCAGCGCCGCGTCGCCGAACCATGCCGGCTGGGAGACGTTCGTCGCCGAGCGCCACGGCATCAGCGCAGTGCTCTCGCACGGCATGCGCGTCGCGTTGCGCCGGCGTTTGCCGACCGTTCGCTGGGTGTCGGCGCAGGACGCCGGCGGCACGACGGTCGGCGCCGTCGCCGATCATCTCGCGGGCTGGGAGAAGTTCACGATCGAATCGGCGGTCACGGACCGTACGCTGGCCGACGGCGACCCGATCGCGTTGCGCACGGCGAACGGGTACTACGTCACGGTGACGGCGGACGGCGCATTTCGCGCCGACGGCACGTCCGCCGCGCACGCGTCGTTCGCGCTCGCGGTCGCGCCCCCACCGGGCGGCGCCGCGGTGACGGCGGCCACGATCGAAGGCTTCGCGTCGATCATCACCGAGCATGAAACCGAGGCCCGCTCGACGATCGAGAAGATGCTCGCCAGCCTCATTTTGCTGCGCAGAAACGACATCACGATCGATTCGCGCACGTGGGAGAAGAAGGTCAACAAGGCGGGCCAAACGTGGTGGGAGACGCACTACGCGAAGGCGCTCGTCGACAAGCGCCGCCCGAAGAAGCTATTCGACGTCGAGGGCAAGGGTCCGTACGACGATCCGCACTTCGGCGAGGCCGCACTCGCGCAGACCCGCGATCACGCGGAGTGGGAGTTTCGCGAGGTCACGTACGCGGTCGCGGACACGCTGCGCCTGTTCGGCGACGTGTCGTCGAGCACAAAGGCCACGTGTACGCGCCTAGCAGCCGAGACGGACGCGTGCACGCGTTTCCGCTACGAAGCGATCCTCGCGGGAATCGTGCAGTAGCGGCGACCGGCGTAACTCGCGTCGCCTGCGCGAGTACGGCCGGCATATGCTTCACGTGGCGTTTCTTCTAGCCGCTGCGACGGGCGGACCAACGGCGCTGCCGCCGCGACCGCCCGATGCGACGTACTCGTACGCGGTGGAATTCGGCGGCGCGCCGATCGGCAGCAGCACCGTGTCCGTGGACGGCAGTTCGGCGCCCGGTGCGATCGTCGTCAAAGAGAACGTGAGCTTCTCCCTGCCGCGCTTCACGGGTTCGTCGACCATGCGCTACGACGCCGCCACGCTGCGCCAGACCGCGTACAGCGCCGACTTCAACCTCGCCAGCGGCGCGCAGCACACCGACGTGTCGGCCAAACCGGGCGCCTTCACCGCGACGGTGCCCGGTGCGGCGAGCGTCGATATCGCGGCCGATCCATCGGCGCCGCTCGAGCTGATCGGCGACAATCTCGTCGGCAGCAGCGTCATGATCCCCGCGATCCTGCACGCCACCGGCGCGAAAGCGTTCACGCTCGCCGTGCTCAGCGGCGGCAAACCCGTCGTCGCTACCGTCGTCACGGACGGGGCGCCGAACCGCCCGGCATCCGTTCCGGCAACCGACGTCAGCCTCACGGTACAGCTCGCGGGCTTGCGCGAGGTCTTCTGGTACGATCCGGCGACGTACGTCGTGCACGACATCGCGATCCCGGCGCAGCAGGGCGAGTTCCGCCTCACGGCGACCGCTGCAGCCGGCGCGCCGGTCGCGACGCCCGCACCCGCGCCCACCCCGTTGCCCACGCCGCAACCGCATTTCACGAGCCGCGACGTGCGCTTCACGTCCGGCGACGGTACCGTGCTCGCGGGAACGCTCACCGTGCCCGACCACGGCCGCGCGCCGTTCGCGGCGGTCGTGCTCGTGCACGGCAGCGGCGGACAAGACCGCGACGAGACGATCGGCCCGAACCCGATCTTCCTGCAGCTCAGCAACGCGCTGTCGAACGCGGGCTACGCCGTGCTGCGCTACGACAAGCGCGGCGTCGCGCACAGCGGCGGCAAGAACACCGCCGGCACGCGCAGCGAGCTGCTCGCCGACGTGAAGGCGGCGTACCGTTTCGCGCGCGCGCAGCGCCGGATCGATCCCAAACGCGTCTATCTGCTCGGCCACAGCGAAGGCGGCGAGCTCGTTCCGACGGTCGCTGCCGCCGAAGCCGGTGTCGCGGGCATCATCCTGATGGCGCCGCCGTCGTTACCGCTGTGGCAGGTTTCGATGCAGCAGGCGCTCGCGAGCGTGCCGCCCGAACGGCGCGCCGCGGCGGAGCGCGACGAGCTCGCCGCGCTCGACAAGCTGCGCCACGGCACCGAACCGCGCGACGCATGGTACCGCTCGTCGATGGACCTCGATCCGGTGGTCGACATCGCGCGCGTGCGCGCGCCGATCCTCATGCTCCAAGCCGAGGGCGACGTGCAGGTGTCGGCCAAAGATCTCCCGCGCCTCGCGAAGGCGGCGCGCGCGCGCAACCGCGACGTCACCGTGCGTACGTTCCCCGGCGACAATCATTTGTTCGAACCGATCGTGTCGAACGAGCCGCAAACCCCGCAAACCGCGCTGCACCAATACCTCACGGTGCCGTCGCGCATCGACGCGCGCGTGCTCGACGCGCTCACCGCCTGGCTTACGGCCCGTACGTCTGCACGCCTCCGGCCGACGTCGCGGTCGGCGGCACCGGCACGAACACGCGTCCCGTAACTGGATCCGCCGCGACGGAGTGCGCGCCCGCGCCGGTCGGCAGATTGCCGAGCCACGTGTTCGTCGCCGCGTCGATGATGCCGAGCACCGGCGTGAACGTCGCGCCCGCCTGACCGGTCAGCGACGTGCCGTTCGCGGTCCAGTCGCGCGATGCGGTGTAGTAGTGATTGA
>JAXDMB010000264.1:0-9208 GCA_034666325.1 Vulcanimicrobiota bacterium | reverse complement strand
ATGCGAACGGCCGCCGCGCGTCGAGCGCGCCGAAGACACGGCGCACCGCGCTCGCGTCGCGCTCGCCGAGCGCGACCACCTCGACGCGCTCGGTCAGCAGCATGTCCGCGCGCAGCGCGATCGTGCGCGACGGAAGCGCGACGAAACCCAGCCGTTCGTAGAACGCGGGATGGATGTCGCTGAACAGATACGCGAGATCCGTTCCCGCGTCGCGCTCGGCGTCGAGAAACGCGCCGAGCAGCGCCGTGGCATAACCGCGCCCGCGCAGCTCGTCCGGCGTGAACACCGCGCCGATGCCCGCGGCTTCGTACGTGCGCTCTCCGCAACGCAGCACGCGCGCGTAGCGCTTGCACGACGCGACCAGCTCGCCGTCGAGGTATAGGCCCAGCGTGCGAAAGCGGCGCTTGCCCCAGCCGCTGTTCGCCGTCGCGAGAAACTCCGCGACGTACTCGTCGAACGTGCGGGCGCCGGCCCACAGCGCGCGCGAGCGCGGCAGCACCTCGCGTGCGTACTGCTCCGGTGCGATGACCTCGAGGCGGATCGAGCCGTGCGTCACGCGACCGCGCGCGCGGCGGCCGCCCACGCTTCGTAGGGCAGCGCCGAGCACACGAACGACGGGTTGAGCACGCCGCGACCGCGGTAACGCAGCGGCGCGCCGTCGAGCGTCGCGACGACGGCGCCGGATTCGAGCACCACCGCGTGCGCCGCCGCGGTGTCCCACCACGACGTGGGGCCCAAGCGCGGATACAGCTGCGCGGTTCCGTCGGCCACCAAGCAGAACTTGAGCGAGCTGCCCAGCTCGACCATCGCGTGCGGCGGCAGCGCTTCGAGAAACGCGGCGAGCGACGCGCTCGGGTGCGAACGGCTCGCGACCACCACGAGCGGACCCGCCGCGTCGGCGCGAATGGTCGCGGTGCCGCGCGCGTCGCTGCATGTGGCGCCGGCGCCGCGTGCGGCCGCGTACGTCGCGTTGCGCGCGGGTGCGTGCACGACGCCGAGCACCGGCACGCCGTCTTCGATCAGCGCGATGTTCACCGTGTACTCGCCGTTGCCCGCGAGGAACTCGCGCGTGCCGTCGAGCGGATCCACGAGCCAAAAGCGCGACGGCAACACGTCGTGCGCGCACGCAGCTTCTTCCGAGATCACGAGCGTTTCCGGATCCAGCTGCAACAATGCGGCGGCGATGATGTCGTGCGCCGCGAGGTCGGCCGCGGTCAGCGGCGATTCGTCGGCTTTGCTCCACGTCTCGCACGCGCCGTCACGCGCGATCGCGACGATCGCGTCGCCCGCCCGCACGGCAGCATCGCGCACGTCCTCGAGAAGTGCGGTGAGATCGCCCGTGCCGAGGCGCTGCGAGCCGGCCATTACCGGCGGTCCGACGCGCGAACGCCGCAGCCCTCCGGCGCGTCGCCGGCCGCCGCTCCGCGCAGGATAACCGCGATTTCGGACCAATCATGATCTCCCGCTTTGAAGGTCTTCGACGGTCACGACCTCGACGCATCGGCGGCGCCCGGACCGGTGCCCTTCCATCGGCCGACGTCCACCGCCCGCGACAGATCCTACGTCTGCGACGCGCTCGACCGCGCAGCGCGCGGCGAGCAGCGCTACTATACTCGGCGATGCGAGCGAGTGCTCGAGCGCGCGCTCGGCATTCGAACGGTGATGCTCACGACGTCGTGTACGCACGCGCTCGAGATGGCCGCGTTGCTGCTCGACCTGGGGCCCGGCGACGAGGTCATCATTCCGTCGTTCACCTTCGTCTCGTGCGCCAACGCGATCGCATTGCGCGGAGCCCGCCCTGTTTTTGCGGACATCCGCGGCGACTCGCTCACGCTCGACCCGAACTGCGCCGAAGCGCTCGTCACGCCGCGGACCAGAGCGATCATGATGGTGAACTATGCCGGCATCGCTCCGGACGCGGAACGCTTCGCCGACATGGCGGCGCGCCGCAACATCGTACTGGTGGAAGACAACGCGCAAGGCTTGTTCGCGTCCCAGGGCGGCCAACGTCTGGGCACGTACGGCGCGCTCGCGACGGTGAGCTTCGACGCAACGAAGAACGTCACGTGCGGCCGGGGCGGTGCTCTGCTTCTGAACGACTCGTCGTACACGGAGCGGGCGGAGGCTGTGCGCGAGATGGGCACGGACCGCTCGCAGTTCTCGCGCGGGAACGTCGACCAGTACACGTGGCGCGACATCGGTTCGAACTACATCCTCGCCGATGTGCTGGCGGCGCAGCTTCTCGCGCAGCTCGAGGAGCGTGACGCGATCGCGCGCAGCCGGCAGCGGCTGTGGGACCGGTACGCCACGCACCTCGCGCACTGGGCGAACGAGTCGGGCGTGCGGCTGCCGTACGTTCCGCCCGGTGCCGAACAGCCGTATCATGCGTTCCATCTGCTCATGCCGAACGGCGCGGCGCGCGACGCGTTCATCGAGCGGCTCGGCGCGGACGGTGTCGAAGCGGTGACGCACTACACCCCGCTGCACCGCTCGTCCGCTGCGGTGGAGCGCGGCTTGACCGCCTCGTGTCCCGTCACCGACCGCGTCTGCTCCACGCTCGTGCGCCTTCCGCTCTACACGAGCATGACGGTCGCCGAGCAAGACCGCGTCATCGGGGCGGTGCTGCGGACGCGCCCGTGACGGCGCGCGTCGTCATCCTCGGCGGCGAAGGCAGCGGACTGATCGTCGCGGACGCGGTCGCCGCGCTTCGAGCGTGCGGCGACGACGTGTCCGCACTTGGACTCCTCAACGATTCGCACGAACCGGGGAGCATCGTCGGCGGGCTCACCGTGCTGGGCCGATTCGACGACTGGCGCAGCGTCGCCGGCGACGTTGGCTTCATTGCGGCGTTCCCGCGGGCGAAAGACGGCCGGACGCGTCTGCGCCGGCTCCGCGCGCTCGGAATTCCGCTCGAACGCTTCGCGACGATTCGGCATCCTCGCGCCGTCGTGTCTACCGGCGCGCGCGTCGGACGCGGTTGTTTCATCGCGGCGAACGCCGTCATCGAGACCGGTGCGGACGTCGGTGCGCACGGGATCGTTCGCGCGGGCGCGTACGTCAGCCACGACGTGCGGCTCGGCGAGTTCGGCTTCGTGGGACCGAACGCTACGCTGCTCGGGCGCTCCCGCGCGGGCGAGGGCGTGCACGTCGGCGCGAACGCGGTGTGCCGCGAAGGGATCGAGATCGGGGATTACGCGGTGATCGGAATCGGTGCGGTCGTCGTGCGCAACGTCGAGCCGTTCACCGTGGTCGCAGGCAACCCGGCCCGGCCGCTGCCGACGGTCGTATCCGCGCGGTGAGCGCCGTGTCGGCGTTCATCCCGGTTTTCGAGGCCGCGAGCCGGCTGCCGCGACTGATCGGCAGGCTGCGCGAGCTGTGCGACGAGGTGGTGGTCATCGTCGACGAGCGCTCGAAGGACGGCAGCGACGCGGTAGCGCACGAGCTCGCCGACCACGTCTTCGCGTTCGCGCACGACGAGGACTTCGCCACCATCTTCGAAGAGATGATGCGCCGCTGTCACGGCGACTGGGTGCTGCGGTTCGACGACGACGAGACGCCCGCGCCGGAGTGGACGCGCGCGCGCGTTCGCGAAATGGCGGAGGCACCGAGCGTGACGCACTATCATTTCCCGCGCCGGTGGATCGTGCCGCCGGGGGACCGCTTTTGCTGCCAGCCGCCGCACTGGCCGAACTGGGCGACGCGCATGATGCAACGGCGCCGCGACCGCATCGTTCGGCCGAAGGGGCTCGTGCATCCCGCGCTCTCGATCGCCGGGTTCGGCCGATTCGTCGCCGATCTCGCGATCGACCACTGGAACTTCGTCGTGTACGACCGTGCCGCGCGCGAGAGCAAAGTGGCCGCGTACGAGCGCGCTGCTGCCGGTGCAGGGCTGCCGCACTGGTATTTGTACGAAGATTACGACTATCAAACCGAGGTCGTGAAACCGCCCGTAGCGATGCGCGGCCCCGCTGGTCCGTTCCGATCGGCGTCGCCGTATTGCACCGACGTCCGCGTGCTCGACCTGCCGTCGCTCATCGTCGCCGCAAAGCCGTACGTCGCCGAGATCGAGATCGTCAACCGCAGCACGCGCGACATTCGTGCGGTGCCGCCGGACTGGGTTTCCCAACCCAATCGCTTCGCGTCGCACTGGACCTCATCCGACAAAACCGTATCCGTCTTCGAGTCCAAGCGCACCATGGTCAGCATGCCGATCCCCGCGGGTGCCGCCGAACGCGCGCTGATCCGCATCGACGCCCCGCCGCGACCCGGGCAGTACTGGCTGCGCGCCGACATCGTGGAAGAGTTCGTCGCGTGGTATTCCGCCGCGCCAGGTGCGGGCTATCACGAGCCGCGGCTCGTGGACGTGGTCCCGGCGCCTGCATGACGTTCGTGAACGACGCCGCCTGCCGGATCGCGGCGGCGCTGCACGGCGGGGACCCGTACAACGGGTTTCCCTATCACGAGTATGTGCCGGACCTCCAAGGTTGGGACAGCCGCAGCGCGGTGTTCGTTGAGCTCATCGACCTCGTACGGCCGCAGCTCGTCATTGAGGTCGGCACGTGGAAAGGCGCTTCGGCCGTATTCATGTGCGAAGTGATGGCTCGCGCAGGAATCGCCGGCGCCGTCGTCTGCGTCGACACGTGGCTCGGCGGCGAGCGTCTGTGGCAGCATGCGGACGATCCCGCCTTCGGCGCGATCCGGAGCTACATGCGCTTCGGCCGGCCGGTGGAGCTCTACCACCAGTTCTTGGCGAACGTGATGCATCAAGGGTTTCGCGATCGCATCGTGCCGTTTCCGAACACGAGCGCGAACGCCGCGCGGTGGCTGCACCGCGAAGGGATCACCGCCGGGCTGGTCTACCTCGACGGCTCCCATCACGAGCGGGACGTGTACAACGATCTCGTCGACTACTGGGAGCTCGTGGAAGACGGCGGCGCGCTCGCCGGCGACGACTGGTCGCCGCACTATCCCGGCGTGGAACGCGCCGTGACGCGGTTCGCTCGCGAAGCCGGCTGCGCGGTCGAGCTCCGTGACGAAGCGAAATGGTTTCTGCGCAAACCGGCGCCGGGTTAGCGCGCGCCGTTCAGCAGGACGCCGATCTCGGTTGCGATCTCCGGGGCTGCCACGCCGCGCGTCGCTCTGCCGCTTGCGCTGACGGTTACCGAGACGTCCGCGCGGCCCAGCGCCGCGGCGAAGAGCCGGCGCTGCTCGCGCACGTACGCGGCGCGCGGCTTCGCGTGGTGCTCGTACCACGTGAACTTGGCAGTTCGCGCGGCAACGGCGTCGCCCGCGCTGTCCTTCGGGATCATGCCGTACGTCGTGCTGAACAGGAACGCGTCGGGCACGTAGTACGGCGGAAACGATCCCGCGCGCGCGTCGACGACGAACACGTGGTCGAAGCGCCGCGCGAGCACGCGCTCCACCGACGCGATCACCACGGCGTCGTCGCGCGCGTCGACCAGCTCCGGGCCGTGCTCCGCGGCGGCGAGCCGTTCGCAGTACGCGAGCGCGGCGCCGAGATCGTCGAACGGGTGGCGCGCGGCGTACGCGCCGATCAGCGCGATGATGCGCGCGATCAGCGTGGTGCGCAAGCGTTCGCGCGCGCTCGTGTCGCCGGTGCGCGGCAACAGCAGTCCGCCGTCTTCCACGATCGCGCGCGCCGCCGTTTCGGGATCCGTCGCGTGCAGCCAGCGGGTCCAGCGCGCGCGCCGTGCGCGGAACGCTTCGACGCGCGCGCGCGCGAGCGGCGAGAGATCGGCGTCGCGGTCGCCGCGAAGGACGTTGGTGCCGAGCCGCAGATCGCGCTTGCGGTCCCAGCGCCGGTCGCCGTCCGTCTCGCCTTCGGGCAGCTCGAAGAGCGCCGGCTGCGGGCTCGCGGGCTCGCCGCACAGCACCGCAATGGACGCGTCCGACAGCCGCAGCATCGGCGTCTGCAGCGCGCGCAGCGTCCAGACGTGATGGAACGGGTCGACAGCCGTCCATAGCAGCGACAACGCGTCCAGCACGTCCGCGCGGTCGAACAGCGCGGGATCGCCCGCGAGCGCGACCGGAACGTCGCGCGCGACGAGCGCATCCTCGTACGTGGCGAGCGTGCGCAGCGTGCGGTGCAGCACGGCGATCCGCCCCGGTGGTGTGCCCGCGCGAACGAGCGATTCGACGCGCTCGGCGATCGCCTGCGCTTCCTCGGCGCGATCCGCCGCGCGCAGCACGCGCACGGCGTCGCCGGGCGGAATCGGGCGCGCCGGATCGGCGTCGATCACGCCGCGCATCAGCGCGAGAATCTGCGGGTGCAGCGTGCGTGCGCCGAGCACGACGGTCGTTGCCGCGCGCCCGAAGATGCGCTCGGGACGCGCGCCGGCGAACGTTTGCGTCGCGGCATCGGCATCGCCCGCGACCGCGACGCCATCGAGCGCGTCGCCGAACAGCGCGCGCAGAAACCGCAGCGCCGCCGCCGAGAGATCGTGCGCGTCGTCCACGAACGCCACGCGCAAACGGCGCCGCAGCGCGCGCGTGATCGCGGGCTGGTTCTCGAGCAGCCGCGTCGCTTCAGCGAGCGCGTCGCTCGCGGTGAGACACCCGCGGCGCACCAGCTCGTCCACGTACGCGCGGTACAGCCGCGCGAGAATCTTCGCGAGGTCGAGCTCGCGCTTGCGCTGGCGATCCAGCTCCGACGCACCGACCGCGAGCGAAGCGCGGTGCTCGTCCTTCGTCGCCGACAGCAGCGCCGGCGATGCCAGGTTCGGCGGGTTCGCGTAGAACGTCGTCGCGCCGCGCTGCGCGACGGCCAGGAACGCCGCGTCGTCGATGCCGGAATCGCGCAGCTTGCGAATCAGGCGCAGCGCGGCGTCCGCGAAGCGCGCCGGCGTGCGCAAGCCCGCGATCTCCGGATCGACGTCGGTGCCGAGCCAGTCGCTCCACTCGGCGGAGAACAGCGGCGCGGCGGCGCGCTCGAAGATCTCCTCGGCATCCAGCGGATCGACCAATTCGAGATCGAGCGCGAGCCCGGTTTCGAGCGGGTGCGCGCGCAGCAGCTCGAGCGCGAGCGCATCGAGCGTCGCGCCGCGCACGGCGACGCCGGTCGCGGCGGTCATGCGCGCGGCGAGCGCGCACGCGCCGTCGTCGCGCGCCGCGGTGACGATCGCCGCCTCCGCCAGCGCGGGATCCGCTGCGGCCAGCGCGCCGAAGCGGCGCACCAGCGCTTCCGTCTTGCCGCTGGTCGGCGGCCCGGTGAACGCGAGCAGCCCGTGCTCCGCCGGCAGCGCGAGCGCGCGTTCGAGGGCCAGCGACGCGACGGCGCGTCCGGGTTCGGGCGCGTTCACCGGCCGAACCGTTCTTCGAGCGCGAGCGGCCGCTCGCGGCAGGCCTCGGCGTACGCGCAGTAGCGGCAGGCGTCCGGATCGTCGGTCGCCTCGAACGTCGCCAGCGTTCCGCTCGCGAGCTGCGACGCCAGCGCGATCATGCGCTCGCGCGCGCGCTCCAGTTCCGCGACGCCGATCTCGCCGGTCGCGCCGCGGCTGCGCGGCGCGCGCGACGTCGTGACGACTTCCAGCTCGACGGGCGCGACGTCGAGCAGCGAGTCCTTGAGCGGCACGAGCGCGAGCCGCGTCACCACGTCGCCTTCCGCCGTGCGCGCCCAGTAATAGAAGGGGAGCTGGAACTCGCGGAACGCGCGCACTTCGGCGAGATATTCATCCGCGCTCGTCGCGATGGAGCCCGTCTTGTAGTCGACCACGGTCACCGTGCCGGTGCGGTCGTCGCGGTCGAGCCGGTCGATGTAGCCGATGAAGCGGTGTCCGCCCAGCTCGACGTCCGCTTGCGTCTCGCAGCCGATCACCTCGAACGGCGCGCGGCGCGCGCGCTCGAGCAGCCACGACAGATATTTCTTCGCGGTGCGCCGCGCGCGGCGTTTCTGCAGCTCAAACTCGACCGGCGCGTCGAAACGCGTGCGATGGCGGTCGAACGCCGCGACGACGCAGTAATCCAGGAACGAGCCGAGCGGTTCGGGATCGATGTGGTCGAAGCGCGCGTGCGCACCGTGGAAATCTTCCAGCGCGGCATGGAACGCGATCCCGTAGAACGACGCCGACGAGCCGCGGTCCTCGACGGCCGCGCACGCGTAGCGGAACCACCACTTGCGCGCGCACTCCGCGTACGCGTTGAGCGACGACGCGCTGAACGACAGCTTGCGCATCGCGACGGGCGCGGGCGGCTCGTCGCCCACCGGCATTGCCGGCGACACGTCCGCGATCGCGCTCGCGCGGCGCGGTGCGGCGGTCAGCTCGGCGTCGATCTCCGCGATGAGATCGTGCGCTTCCCACGGCTCGGCGAACGCGCGGGCCGCGTCGAAGTCGCGTGCGACGCGTTCGAGCGCGGCATGTGCGGGCGCGTCTTCGAACGGAAACGCGTTCACGATCGCCGCGAGAACGGTTTGCGCGGACGCGTCCGGCGCCTTGTACGCCGTGGTGATCGTGCCGAGCGCGTGCGCGAAGCGGTTGGCGTCGGCGACCGCGCCCTTCGCGATGACGTCGAGCAGGTTCGCGCGGTCGCCCGCGGCCGCGAGCAGCGTGCGGGCGTCGTCCGGCGCAACGCCGCTTTGCGGGGCGACGAGCACGTGGCGCGCGTCGGCGTCGCTCTGCGACTCGGCATAGCGCAGGATCGCGGCCACGCCGTCGACCGCCGCCAGATCCAGCGCGGGGCGCTCCACGGCGTCCACCGCCTCGAACGCGAGCCCGGCCTCGACCGCCAGGCGGCGCCACGCGAACGCGTCGTCCGGGTTGGCGAGCAGCGCCGCGTCCACCGCGAGCGTGTCGCCGTCGAGCGCCGGGCGGGTGGCGACGGCGTGCCGCAGCGCGCTGCGCACGTCCAGCGCGTCGGCGAACGAGATCAGCGTGCGGACGTGCTGCGCCAGCGTCTCGAACGCGGCCGGCACGGCGTCCCGGTCCACCGCGTCCAGCACGCGCTCGGCGAACGAGGCGCTCGAGCGGATGTGCGGCGCCAGCGTGACGTCTTCGCGCGTCGCGGCGATCCGCCGCACCATCGCGCGCCGCTCCCCCTCGCGCAGGACGCGCCGGCGGACGAGCCGCGACAGGAACGCCGCGGGCCCGGCCGCATCGCCAAGACCGTCCTGATCCTGCCCGCGGGCGGGGAGCCGGCGTTCGTCCACGAGGAGCACTCGTGCCGAGTTCGGTCGCGGTCACGGCGCGCCCCT
>JAXDMB010000263.1:0-14420 GCA_034666325.1 Vulcanimicrobiota bacterium | reverse complement strand
CCGACGAACCAGGAAGACGACTATCTGTCGTCGCTGTGCTTCGATCTGCTGATCACGCAGGACGGGGACGGACGGCTCGTGCCCGCGCTCGCATCCGGCGTGCCGACGACGCGCAACGGCGGGATATCGGCCGACGGCAAGACCATTCGCTACACGCTGCGGCGCGGCGTGAGATGGCACGACGGCGCGCCGTTCACGAGCGCCGACGTCGCGTTCAGCTGGCGCGCGGTCATGAGCCCGCGCAACGCCGTGCCGAACCGCCACGGCTACGACCGCGTGGAGCGCGTCGACACGCCCGATCCCTATACCGTCGTCTTCCGGTTGAAGATGCCGTACGCGCCGTTCGTGCGCACGGTGTTCTCCGAAGCGGACACGACGTTCCGCGTGATTCCGAAGCACCTGCTCGAGAACCAAGAGTCGCTCGACCGGTCCGACTTCAACGTCCATCCGATCGGCACCGGCCCGTACAAGTTCGTGCGCTGGGACCGCGGCCAGAGCGTGTCGTACGAGGCGAACCCGGCGTACTTCGGCGGCGCGCCGCGCATCCCGAAGGTCGTCGTGCGCATCGTCCCCGACTTCACGACGCTCGCGGTCGAGCTGCGCACGCACCAGCTCGATTTCGGCTTGCTCGACTCGAACGGCTTCAACCTGCTGCGCAACGCTGACGGCTTGGTGGGCGAGCTGATCCCGGCCAACGGCTTCGGCGGATACCTGATCAACACGGCGCATCCGCCGCTCGACGACGTGCGCGTCCGCCGCGCGATCGCGCGCGCCGTCGACCGCGAAAGCATCGTCAAGCGCGTGTCGTTCGGCACGGCGAAACCGGGGTACGCGGATATTCCGCCGGAATTCTACGGCGGTTCGGCGGCCGGTGATCCCAACCGCTACGATCCGGCGGCGTCGCGGGCGCTGCTCGATGCGGCGGGCTGGAAACCGGGCGCGGACGGCATCCGCGCGCGCGACGGCAAACGGCTCGAGCTGCAGCTCGTCGACTATTCCGGCTCGCCGAGCGCGAACAGCAACGACGTGCAGGTGCAGTCGATGCTGCGCGCGGTCGGAATCGACGCGCAGATCAAGGACTTCGCGCCGGCGCAGTACTTCGCCGCGGCGAGCGCCGGCGGACCGATCGCCGCGGGCAACTACGATCTCGGCCAATTCGGCTGGCTGTCCGGAACGGATCTCGACAACTCGGTGCTGTTCACGCGCGCCGCGCTGCCGCCCAACGGCCGCAACTACGCGCGCTACGTGTCGCCCGAGATGGAGGCGCTGCAGCGCGAAGCGCTCGCGACGTACGACGACGCCAAGCGGCGGAGCGTCTACGCCAAGATCGAGGCGCTCGTGGTGCGCGACTCGCCGATCGTGTTCCTCAGCTATCCGCGGCTGCGCGTCGTGCGCAGCGCCGATCTGCGCCGCCCGGCGCCCAACTTCGTGACGCTGTGGTGGAACGTCGCGGCGTGGTCGTTCGGCGGCTGAGGGCTACTGCGCGAGCTTCGGGTCCGCGGGCGTCGCGGGGAACGTGAAGTCGTGGTTCGTCGCCTCGGCGCTCGCGGTGACGCGGCCCATGTGCAGCGGGCCGTAGAACGTGTGCACGTAGTTCGCGTGCGTGACGAGCCAGTGGCCGTCGATCACTTGGTAGTCGGTGGTGAACGTGGTCGTCGGCCCTTCGTACACGACGCGCGTCGGGAGGTTGCTCGCCGTGTCGACGTACACGTCGTGGATGTAGAAGTCGGAGCTGTTGCCGCGCGTGAGCGTAGGCAACGCATCCATGACGATGTGCGCGATCCTGTCGTTGGAGTCCGCAGCGTACGACGCGTGATAGTAGCGCAGGGACGTCACGACCACGTCGGCGTGCGAGGTCTCGCGCGGGTCTTTGAACGTGATCGCCGGCCCCGGCTCGACGTAGCTCAGCGTGTTTCTTTGGCTGCCGTTGAACGTGACGCGAAAGTAGGAGATCGCGTCGAACGTGGGCGCGAGCGGAAAGCTGTGCCCGTACTGGTGCTGCCCTTGCGGGAGGTCCTGCAGCGCGGCGTAGTCGTCGGATGTGCGCGCCTCGACCGCGCGCGAGATCACTTTGTGGCGGCGCAGGGACGGGACGTCGACCACGACGTCGGTCTTGTACGCGATGTACGCCGGCTTCGCGGCGAAGGCGGCCGCGGCGGCGTTCGCGGTCGTGCGGAACTGAACGTCGGCGGCGATCACGCGAGCTCGAACAGGAGGGAAGGGAGAACGATCAAAAGCGGCGTCATCGTGTCGGGCTCTTCGCGAAGAACGTATGCCGTCACCGCTCGGTTCCTGTAGGGCCGGGTGAAGCGCTTCGCGGACCGCTACAGCTTCCGGTTCGACGTGCCGCCGGAGGTGCTGTGGCGGGCCGTCTCCGACACGAACGCGGTCAACCGCGACGCGGGATTCCCGGCGGTGCGGTACACCTTCGAGCCGCGCGAGGGCGGCGGCAGCACGCTGATCGCGCACGCGCGCCTCGGGCCGCTCGCATTCGAATGGGAGGAGCCGCCGTTCACCTGGGAGGCGCCGCGCCGCGTGTCGGTCGAGCGGCTGTTCCGCGGCGGGCCGTTCGAACGATTCTTCAGCGACGTGCGGGTCGTCCCGGACGGCGAGGGCGCCCGCGTCGACCATGCGGTGGAGCTCGACGCGCGCGGCGTGGCAGGCGTGCTGCTCGCACCGGCCGTGCTCGCGCGCGGGCGAGCGGGCGCGCACCGGGCGTATGCCGTCGCGGGCCGCCGCGCGGAGCGGATGGACCGCGCCGTGCCGGCGGCGCATCCGCTCGTTCCCGACGTCCCGGCCGCGAGCGTCTTGCGCGCAACGCGCTTCGCCGACGCGCTCGAAGCGCTGCGCCCGCACACCGAGCACGAGCCGGCGATCGCGGCGCACCTGGCCTCGATCGTCGAGCACGCCGAGGACCGCTTCGTGGCGCGGCTGCGGCCGTACGTCCTCGCCGACGGCTGGCAGCTTCCGCGCGAGCGCGTGCTCGCGGCGATGTTGGCGGCGACGCGCAGCGGGCTGCTGGACCTGTCGTGGACGCTGATCTGCCCGAGCTGCCGCGGGCAGAAGAACAGCGTCGCGTCGCTCGCCGCGGTGGGCGGCGAGGTGCACTGCGACCAGTGCGGGATCGCGTACGGCGCCGACTTCGACCGCAACGTCGAGGTCACGTTCGACGCGCGACCGTCGGGGCGCACCAACGCGCCGCCCGTGTACTGCGTGTCCGGGCCGCAGACCGCGCGCCAGACGCTCGCGCAGACCACGGTCGCGGCCGGCGGCACAGGCTCGGTCGACGCCGTGCTGCCGCCGGGCGCGTATATCGTCGAGGTGCTGCCGGACCGCGTCGTCCGCTTCGTCGTCGAAGACGACGCCGGCGCGGGCTCGCTGGACGTGCGCATCGACGCGGAAACCGGCTCAGGTCAGCCCGGGCGCGTGCGTGCCGGGACGTCGGTGGTGCGCGCGGGCGTCGTGCACGTGCACGTCGCGAACGCGTCCGCGCGCGACGCGATCGTGCGCGTGACGGAAGCCGAGCTGTCCGACCAGATCGCGACTGCAGCCCACGTGACGGCGCTGCAGGCGTTTCGCGACTTGTTCTCGAGCGAGGTGCTGGGCGAGGGCCTCGAGCTGTCGATCCGGTCGCTCACGCTCGTGTTCACGGACGTGGTCGGCTCGACGCGGATGTACTCGGACAACGGCGACGCGCGCGCGTTTCGCCTCGTGCGCGAGCACTTCGACGCGCTGCACGAGGTGATCGCGCTGCGCCGCGGCGCGATCGTCAAGACGATCGGCGACGCGGTGATGGCGGTGTTCGCCGACCCGCGCGACGCCGTGGAGTCCGCGCTGCTGTTCGCGGACGCGGTTGCGCCGCTGCAGATCCGGGTCGGCATGCATCGCGGCCCGTGCATCGCGATGCGCGCGAACGACCGGATCGACTACTTCGGCGCGACGGTCAACTTGGCGTCGCGCGTGGAGCACGCTGCGCGCGCGGGCGAGATCCTGATGACGAGCACCGTCGCGGACGACGCGCGCGTGGCGGACATCCTTCCCGCGGGCGAGCGCGGCACCGTGGCGCTGCGCGGCATTCCGGAGCCGGTCGAGGTGGTGCGCGTATCATGAGCGGCAGCTCGTTGTATGACGATCCGGAGCTCGCCGCTTCGTACGCGCGCGTCACTGCGGCGAACGTCGCGAACGCGGCGTACGAACGGCCCGCGGTGCGCGCGCTGCTGGGCGACGTGCGCGGGCTCGACGTGCTCGATGCGGGCTGCGCGACGGGCGCGCACAGCGCATGGCTCGTCGAGAACGGCGCGCGCGTGGTGGCGCTCGACGGAAGCGAGACGATGGTGCGGTTCGCGCGCGAGCATCTCGGTGAGGACGTGCGCGTTCTGCAGGCCGATCTGACTGAGCCGCTCCCGTTCGCGGACGCGTCGTTCGACCTCGTCCTGTCGTCACTGACGCTGCACTATCTCGAGGACTGGATGCTGGCGCTGCGCGAGTTCGCGCGCGTGCTGCGGCCGGCCGGACGGCTCGTGCTCTCGACGCACCATCCGTTGATGACGGCGCCCGACGTGGATGATTATTTCGCGGTGTCGCAGATCGAAGAGGGGTGGCGTGACTTCGCGGCCGAGCCGGTGCTCGTGCGGTTCTATCACCGGCCGCTGCAGCGCATCATCGGGGATGTGCTCGCAGCAGGCTTCGTGCTGCGCGGTCTGCGCGAGCCGCACCCGACGGCCGAAGCCGACGCGCTCGATCCGGAGCTCGCGGCGCGCTTTCGCACCAAGCCGGGGTTCCTCCTGATCGACGCGGAAGCCGTGGCGCGATGAGCTACGGAGAGAAGCCGTTCGAGGCGTTCGCAGTCGGCGATGCGAGCACGTTCTCGAAGACGATCGGCGAAGCGGACATCCTGCTGTTCGCGGCGGTGAGCGGCGACAACTACCCGCTGCACGTGGACGCGGAGTACGCGAAGACGACGCGCTTCGGACAGCGCGCCGCGCACGGCATGCTCACGGCGAGCCTGCTCTCCACGGTGGTCGGGCTGCTGCTGCAGAAGCCGGGCGGCCTGTACGTGCAGCAGACGATTCACTTCAAGCGCCCGGTGTTCATCGGCGACACGCTCACCGCGACCGCGGAAGTCACGGAGATCATCCCGGACCGGCGCCGCATGCGCATCAGCGCGGCCGTGGTCAACCAGCGCGGTGAGACGGTCGTCCAAGGCGACGGCACGATCCAAAAGGACGAGCGCTGACGGCCGCTTCGGTGGAGCGCTGACGCCGGTTTCGATGGAGCGCTAGAGAAGTAGCGCTTGCTCGGCCGGTGCGTGCGTTGCGGCCGCAAAAGGCTCGATGCAGCGCGGGTCTTCGAACGCGTGGTGGTTCATCTGCGGCGTGACGGGAGTCTGCCGCATGCGCGCCGCGTCGTACGGTGCGATCGCCGCGAGCGCGTCGCCGACGTCGCCGTGAAGCCACGCGTCGAGTGCATCGTCGTCGAGAATCGCCGGCATGCGGTCGTGCACCGCCGCGCAGAGGCGGTTCGGCGCGCACGTCACGATCGTGCACGTCTCCACGGGCGCGTCTTTGGGTCCCCAGCGCTCCCATAATCCGGCGAACGCGAACGGCGCGCCGCCGTCCACGGTGTAGCGGTGGGGCTGCTTGTTGCCCTTGCCGCCGGTCCACTCGTAGAAGCCGTCGGCGAAGATGATGCAACGGCGCTTCTGCAGCGCGCTGCGAAAGGCGGGTTTCTCCGCGAGCGTCTCGACGCGCGCGTTGATCAGCTTCTGGCCCATCGTGAGATCGCGCGCCCAGAACGGCACGAGGCCCCAGCGCAGCGGCGCGATCTCACCGGCGGCGTCGCCGCGCGCGGCGAGCACGTCTTGCGTCGGCGCGATGTTGTAGCGCCGCGGCCACACGTTGCGCAGCCGGAACTGCGGATACCGGTCGGCGATCCGCTCAGGCCCGGCTAACGAGAAGCGAGCGCACATCACACGGTGATTCGCCGGGGCTGAAGCGGGCACCGCTCCCGGTATGGCGGTCACGCGCATCGTGGTCGCGGAGGACGACACGTCGATCCGCGAGCTGCTCGTTCATCACCTCGAACGCGAGGGATTCCATTGTGAGGAGGCGGCGGACGGTCCGTCCGCGCTGCGGCTCGTGCGCACGGGCGCGGACGTGCTCATCCTCGACCTCGGCCTGCCGGTCGTCGACGGGTTCGAGGTGCTGCGCGCCCTGCGGCGCGAGGGCCGCGAGCTTCCGATCCTCGTGCTCACCGCGCGCTCGGAAGAGATCGACCGCGTCGTGGGCTTGGAGATCGGCGCGGACGATTACGTGGTGAAGCCGTTCTCTCCGCGTGAAGTGGTGGCGCGCGTCAAAGCGCTCGGACGGCGCGCCGGATTGCGGTCGACGCAAGCGCCCGTGGTGCTGACGTTCGAACGGTTGGAGATCGACGAAGCGGCGCGTGAGGCGCGCATCGACGGCGTCGATCTCGGCCTAAAGCCGCGCGAGTTCGCGCTGCTGCTGGAACTCGCGTCCAATGCGGGCGTCGCGCTGTCGCGCGAGTCGCTGCTGGAGCGTGTGTGGGGATACGAGTTCGACGGCGACCATCGCACCGTGGACGTGCACGTGCGGCGATTGCGGTCCAAGCTCGAGGAATGCGCGCACCTCGCGCCGCTGCTGCACACCGTTCACGGCTTCGGGTACAAGTTTGCACGCGCCTGAGCTGCGCGGGCTGCTACCGCGGCTCGACGCGTTCGAACGCCGGCTCGCGGAGCTCGCGCCCGAACAGCGCCCGGTGCTGGTCGTGCGGCTGCCGGAGCTCGAGCGCGTCGCGTGGCGCCGCGGGCTCCGCGCGGCACGGGCCCTCGAACGCGCGGCGACCGCGGCGTTCTCCACCGCGGTCTCGCGCGTGCTGCGCACGCACGACCTCGTCGCGCACGACGGCGGCAGCGACGTGTTCGTCGCGGCGCTGATCGTGCCGACGCGCGACGGAAACGTTCCGGCTCCGGTGGACGCGCGCTCGGCGCTCGCGCGCATCGGCGCGGCGATGGAAGCGGCGACACGGCTCGAGGTGCGCACCGGCTGGACGACCTACGACCGCGCAACCGACGCCGGCACGATCGAACCGATCGTCGAGCGCGCGCTGGTGCGCGGCGCGCAAGAGCGCGAGCGGTATGCGTTCTTCTCGTCGCTGGGCCACGAGCTGCGCACGCCGCTGTCGTCGATTCGCGGCTATCTCGAGACGCTGCTCGGCGACGGCATCGACCCGGACACGCGCGAGCGCTTCGTGCGCATCGCGTACAACGAGTCGCTCCGCCTGAGCCGACTGGTTGAAGGGATGTTCGAGATCTCGCTGCTCGATCTGCACGCGGCATTTCCCGCACCGGCGATCGGCTCGCTCGCGCACGCGCTGCAGGCCGCGCACGACGCGTGCTCGGCGAACGCCGCCGCACGCGGCGTGGCGATCGCGATCGACGACGCGCCCGCGCTCGGCGTGGGCATCGACGGCGATCGTCTGACGCTGGTGCTCGTGAACCTCATCGACAACGCGATAAAGCACGGCCGTCCTGGCGGCGGCGTGTTCGTGGGCGTCGATCTCGCGGACCAGCGCTTCGTGCGCGTGAGCGTCGACGACGACGGGCCCGGAATCTCCGCTGCCGAGCGGGAGCGCGTGTTCTCACTCGGCGAGCGCGGCCTGACAGTGGCCGAAGGAAGCGGGATCGGCCTGGCGCTCGTTCGCCTAATGGTCGAGCGTGCCGGCGGCCGGGTCGACCTCGGCGCGTCGCCGCTCGGCGGCGCCCGGTTCGAGGTGACACTGCCGCGCGCGCTGCGGCAGCGGGATCGCTGATCTAGGAGGGCGAGCCGGGCAAGCACGCGAAGCTTGGGCTGGTTACCGTTATTACTGGTGGCTGCTCATACGGAGCGTGGCGATGCTCGCGAAAAAGATTTGGTACGTCGCCGGGGCCGCGGCCGTTGCCGCGATCGTCGTCGCCGTGACCCTGAGATGCCAGGCGTGGTACGCGGCGCTCTGCTGCATCGGAGCGACGATTCTCGACCGGGTTCATGCGCATCCGATGCACGCCGCGTTCGTACTCATCGTCCTGATCGTGATCGCGTACGTGTTGCTGAACGACTCCGCGAACCCGCTGCGGCTCGCGCTGGGCGACGACGGCCGGCTGAGCACGTCGAAATTCCAGTTTCTGATGTGGACCGTACCGGTCGTCTTCGTCTTCGCCACGCTGATGTTCGCGAGGAACGGTCAGATCGCCAACGTACCGCCGAACGTGCTCGTCGCTCTGGGCTTCAGTCTTTCCACCGTCGTCGGTGCGAAGGGAATAACGGTCTCGTACAAGGCGGCGAACCGAATCGTGAAGTCCGACGGCGCGCGCGACGCACGGGGGAACCTGCTGCCCGCGCCCGTGCTGCACCCCGGCGACCTCTTCGAGAACGACCGGGGCCAGCCCGACCTCACCAAGGCGCAGATGCTGGCCTGGACGGTGGTGGCGATTGCCGACTTCCTGTACAACTTCTTCGTGCACTTCACGTGCTACGTGGACACCGCGCCCCCGACGGACGCCACGTGTGTCTCTGCGATGCGCAACAATTTCCCGGACATCGACACGGCCCTCATGGTGTTGATGGGTCTCGGCCAGGGCACGTACCTGGCCGGCAAGCTCGTGAGCACCGACGTTCCGCAGATCGTGAAGATCACCGTGACCCTGCAAGCCGCCCCGCCAGCCGTTATCGTGACGGTCCTGGGGCAGAACTTTGCGGGGGGTACCGTTACGGTCAACGGCGTTACTCCTACCGAGCTCACCTGGGATCCCGCCGGGACGTCGGTTCGTGCGGTCGCTCCGAACCCACTCGCCGGAACGACGATCAAGGCGGGGGACGTGCTCGACGTCGACGGCACGATCAACAACGTTGCGTTCGCGAGAAAAGTACAGGTGTAAGCGGGAGCCGCGCGTCTGACGGAGCGCCGCGACGGGCAAATTCCGTACGATGAACGGGACGGAGGTGCGCGTAGGAACAGCGGGGTGGAAGATCGCGGGCCCCGTGCGCGGGCGCTTCGCCGGCGAGGGAACGCATCTCGAGCGCTATGCGCGGCGGTTTTCGGGCGTCGAGATCAACTCGTCGTTCTACCGGCCGCATCGACCGTCCACGTACGCGCGCTGGGCGGCGAGCGTGCCCGACGGCTTTCGCTTCGCGCTCAAAGTGCCCAAGGAGATCACGCACAAGCGCCGGCTCGTCGACGCGACCGAACCGCTCGAAGCGTTTCTTGCCGAAAGCGCACCGCTCGGCGAGAAGCGCGGAGTGCTGCTCGTGCAGTTGCCGCCGAGCTTCGCGTACGACGCGGACGTCGTTAGTGCGTTCTTGAGCGGCGTGCGTGCGCGTTACGACGGGCTGCTCGCGTGCGAGCCGCGCCACGCGACCTGGTTCACGGCGGAAGCGAACGACGCGCTGCGGCGGTTCGAGGTCGCGCGCGTCGCTGCGGATCCGGCTCTCGTGCCGGAGGCGGCGGTTCCGGCCGGGTGGGACGGGTTCGCCTATTATCGCCTGCACGGCGCCCCGCGAACGTACTACTCGAGCTATGATGACCAAACGTTGCGAGACATCGCGCAGCGGCTGCGTGCGGCGCCCGGGCCGGCATGGTGCATCTTCGACAATACCGCGATGGACGCGGCGGCGTCCAACGCGCTCGATCTGACGGAGCTGTTTGTCTGATCGCCGAAGAGCGCGCCATGGCTCGGGCGACCCGGCCGCCTGCGAAGCGATGATCGAAGCCGCGCACGCCGAAAGCGCGCCGCAGACCATCTAGCGCGCGGTTACTCCGGACGTGCGAGGCGGACCGGATCGCTGCCGTCCGCGAAGTGCAGCACGATCTCGCCGTCCGACCTGCGCTCTGCCGTGACCGGGACCGTGCCCGGAGGTGCATGGCCGTTCGTCGGCGCGGTTGCCGGGTGGCTGCGGCGTGACATACGCTCGCGCAGGCCGGCCAGTGCGACGTACACCACCGGGACGACGAACAAGTTCAGCACCGTAGAGAGGATCATGCCGCCGAACACCGCCGTGCCCAGCGAACGGCGGCTCGCGGCGCCCGCGCCCGACGCGAGCACGAGCGGCACGGTCGCGAGGATGAACGCGAGCGACGTCATCAGGATTGGGCGCAGGCGCGTTTGGGCCGCGTCACGCACCGCTTCCGCCGCGCTCAAACCCGATTTGCGGCGCTGGTTCGCGAACTCCACGATCAGAATAGCGTTCTTGCTCGCGAGCGCGATCAGCATCAGATAGCCGACCTGCGCGTAGAGATCGCTCGGCAGCGCGCGCAGGTCGAGCGCGAGGATCGCACCGAGGATCGCGAGCGGTACCGACACGAGTATGATGATCGGGTCGGTGTAGTTCTCGTAGTTCGCGGCGAGCACGAGGAACACGCACAGCAGACCGAGGCCAAAGATCACCAGCGCCTGCGTGCCGAACTCGATCTGCTCGCGCGAGATTCCGGTCCACTCGTACGTCATGCCGTCCGGCAGGTTCGCCGCGGCGCTCGTCATCGCGGCCAGCGCCTGGCCCGAGCCGTAGCCGCCCGCCGGGACGCCGTTGATCTCGATCGAGCGCATCAAGTTGTAGTGCGTGATGATCGGCGCGATGCGGTCGAGGTGCGTGTGCACCAGCGACGACAGCGGGATCGTCTCCGTGAGGAGCGAGCTCCCGCCGGCCGCGCGCACGTAGATGCGGTCGAGCGCGGCGAGGCGGTCGCGGTACGGACTGTCGGCCTGCACGTACACGCGGTACGAGCGGTTGAGATAGTCGAAATCATTGACGTACTGCGAGCCGAGGTACACCTGCATCGCCGAGAACACGTCCGCGAGCGGGATGCCCAGCGACGCGATCTTCTGGCGGTCGAGCTCGACGACGAGCTGCGGCGCGTCGGTGCGGAAGGTCGTCGACACGTTGCGCAGCGTCTGGTCCTTGCGCGTGTCGGCGATCAGGCTGCGCGCCGCGTCGGCGAGCGCGGGGATGCCGGCGTCGCCTTGGTCCTGCAGCTCGAACTGAAAGCCCGCGAGGTTGCCGATGCCGCGAATCGCCGGCGGGTTGAACGCGAGCACGTTGGCGTTGGCAATCTGCGTGAGCTGCGGGCGCAGCCGCCGCATGACGCCGGCCGCCGACTCGTCGTCCGACGGGCGCTCGTGCCACGGCTTGAGCGACACGAACATGATCGCGCGGTTCGGGGCGTTCACGCCGAACTGCGTGCCGTTCGGCTCGAACACGATCGAGATCTCGGGATACGCGTTGAGCATGCCTTCGATGCGGCGCGTCACGCGCTCGGTGTCCGCGAGCGAGGAGCCTTCGGGCAGCTGCACCGTCACGTAGAAGTAGCCCAGATCCTCGTCCGGCAGAAATCCGGTCGGTATCGTCTGGTAGGCGAAGTACGTCGACACGAGCCCCACGGCGAACAGCCCGAGGACTGCGAAGCGCCACCGCACGAGCGCGGGTAAGATCGCGTGGTAGCCGGTGCGCGAGCCGTCGATCATCCGGTTGATCGCGCCGTAGAAACCGGTGCGGTGGACGGTGTGCTTCCCGAGCAGCAGCGCGGACAGCGTGGGCGTCAGCGTGAGCGCGTTGAACAGCGAGATCGTGATCGCGCACGCGATCGTGAGCGCGAACTGCTTGTAGAGCTGGCCCGTGGTGCCCGAGAAGAACGCGACCGGGATGAACACCGCGAGCAGCACCAGCGAGCTCGCCACGACGGCGCTCGTGATCTCTTTCATCGCCGCGGCCGCGCCCTCGTACGGGTCCATGCCCTTCTCGTTGACGAAGCGCGCGATGTTCTCGATCACCACGATCGCGTCGTCCACCACCAGCCCGGTCGCGAGCGTCAGGCCGAACAGCGTCAGCGTGTTGATCGAGAAGCCGAGCATCTTCATGAGCGCGAACGTGCCGATGAGCGAGACCGGGATCGTGATCGCCGGGATGAGCGTCGTCCGCCACGACTGCAGGAACAAGAACACGACCGCGATCACGAGCACGATCGAGATCGCGAGCGTCTTGAGCACCTCGCGGATCGACTCCGCGACGAACGGCGTCGCGTCGAACCCGAACTTGTAGTAGACGCCGCGCGGGAAGCGCTGCTCGAGCTTGTTCATCACCGCGCGCACGTCGGTGGCAACCTGCAGCGCGTTGGCGCTCGGCAGCGTGAGCACGGCGATCCCGATTGCGTCCTTGCCCGACAGGCGCAGGTCCTGCGCGTAGCTCTCGGCGCCGAGCTCCACGCGGCCCACGTCGCGCAGCCGCACCAGCGCGCCGCCCGCGGTCGAGCGCAGGATCAGCTCGCCGAACTCCGCCGGCGTGCGCAGCCGCCCGATCGCGCGCACGGAGATCTGGTACGGCTGGTCGTTGCGGATCGGCGCGGCGCCGATCGAGCCCGCCGCGACCTGCACGTTCTGCGTTTGCAGCGCCGAGACGATGTCGGATGCGGCGAGGTGGTTCTGGTTGAGCCGCGTCGGGTCGAGCCACAGCCGCATCGCGTAGCGGCGCTCGCCGAAGATGCGCACGTCGTTCACGCCGCGGATGCGCTTGAGCGTATCGACGATCGTGTTCGCCGCGTAGTTGCTCAAGAACACGCGGTCGTAGCGCGCGTCGTTCGACGCGAGGCCCATCGCGAGCACGAACGTGCCGCTGTTCTTCGTCACGGTCACGCCGGTCGCCCGTACTTCCGCGGGAAGCCGCCCGATCGTGTTGTTGACCTGGTTCTGCACGTCGTTCGCGGCGAGGTCGATGTTGCGGTCGAGCTCGAACGTCGACACGATGGTGCTCGTGCCGTCGCTCGTCGTGGTGGACGTGATGTAGCGCAGCCCGTCGACGCCGTTGATCGCCTCTTCCAGCGGGGTCGTGACCGACGCTTCCGCGGCTTGCGCGTTGGCGCCGATGAAGTTGGCGGTGACCGTGACGACCGGCGGCGCGACCTGCGGGAACTGTGCGACCGGCAGCGTCGGAATCGATATGAGTCCGGCTAAGATGATGAAGAGCGCGCAGACCGACGCAAAAACAGGCCGGTGGAGGAAGAACTCGATCAAAGGCTCGCCGCCATGCGCGTACATGCGCCGCAGGCCGCTCGCTTTCATTCCAGGCAGACGGCAGCACCGTTTCCTGGCAATTCGCTGTGGCGGGACCGCGCCGCGCTCGTCGAAGCTCGGGCGCCGTGAGCGAGAACAAGCCGGGCCGCCGCACCGCGGCGGTCGCGATGGCGATCCTCAAGACGGCGGCGCACGGCGTCATCTTCATCGAGCGCGCGTCGCATCTGCGCGATCATCCCGGGCAGATCGCGCTGCCGGGCGGTTCCGTCGATCCCGAAGACGGCGGGGACTTGCGCCGCACCGCGCTGCGCGAGCTGCGTGAGGAAGTGGGCGTCGCCGCGGAGCGCGTCGAGATCGTCGGGAAGCTGCCGGTCGCACGGCAGACGCGCGCGAACAACTTCGACGTCACGCCGTTCGTCGCGACGGTCGCGCCCGGTCCGCTCACGATCGACGGCACCGAGACGGCGGCGGTGTTCACGATCCCGCTCGCCGTGATCGTCGAAGAGCTCACCAAGGGCACGCACACGATCGGCGAGCTCACCATCGAGACGTATCTGCTCGATTACGAAAGCCGCCGCGTGTGGGGGCTCACGGGCCAGATCCTGCGGTCGTTCGTCGAAGCGTGGAACGACGCGTCCAACCCGCTGCGCGCAGCGGTGGAACGAGCGCTCGCG
The DNA here is from genome assembly GCA_034666325.1 of Vulcanimicrobiota bacterium. Taxonomy (GTDB): domain Bacteria; phylum Vulcanimicrobiota; class Vulcanimicrobiia; order Vulcanimicrobiales; family Vulcanimicrobiaceae; genus Vulcanimicrobium. The sequence continues at coordinate 692 of JAXDMB010000263.1, read as the reverse complement.
CCGTGAAGCGCGCCGTCGCCCTCGTGTTCGCGGCCGCCTGCGCGCTCGCGCTGCGCGCGAACGCGTCCGCCGACTGGCGTCCGCCCGACCTGCACGCGACCAAAGCGTCGCTGAACGACGTGCTCGCGGCATACGCAAAGGCGACCGGAACGCCGGACCCGCGCTTCGCGCAGCGGCGCGAGCGCTGGACGTACGTGAACGGCGAGCACCGTCTCGCCGTGCGCGTCGCCGTGCGCGGCGCCGACTTTCGTGCCGCGATCGCACTGGGCGCGGCGCAGTATTCCGCCGGCCGCTTGAACGCCGTGCCCTGGCGCGCCGACGGCAACGGGATCGCGCACGCGACGCTGTCGGACGACCAAGGCGACGCGCTGGACCGCCTTCCGCAGAGCTTGTTCCCGTTCGACAGCGCCGACTGCGAGCTCGCGGGGGAGTCGGAGCGCTTCGGACCGGCATGGGTGGTCGTCGACCGCGCGCCGCACGACAAGCCGCATTGGTTCTACGTCGACAAATCCAGCGCGCTGATCGCGCACGAGGTGACGCGCGAAGGCGCGCGCACGAACGTCACCACGTTCGACCGGTTCGAATCAGCCAATGGCGCGCGCCGCCCGCGCCATTGGCGCGTCAGCAACGGCGACAACACGCAGGACGTCGACGCGACCGTCGACGCCGTCGAGCCGCAAGCGGTCGGCGAG
>JAXDMB010000262.1:0-9731 GCA_034666325.1 Vulcanimicrobiota bacterium | reverse complement strand
CGCTCGCGGCAGGGCTGGGGGCCCCGATCAGCGTCCCAGGCGTCGCGACGCTGCCGTTCGGCGGGGGCGGCGGGGGCGGCGTCGTCGGGGCGGACGGCCCGGTCTGGGCGACCTGCTGCGCGACGGCGGTGCCGCCGAGCGCGAGGGCGGCGAGCCCGACGAGCGCGATCTGGCGAAGGTTCAACGGGACCTCTTCGGGAGCGGGGGTGGAACGGCTTGTTGTGTTCGCAAACGGCGGCGACGTTCATCCCAGCGCCGTGTCGGAACGGCTTAACGGAACCGCGACAGCAGATTTTCCTGCAGAATGTCTGATACGGTCCACGTCCGGCAGGCGCATATGCGTCGGATCACGATGTAACGGTCACCGCCCTGGTTCCGGTTCCGCCGTAACCATTTTCGGGTGTGTTTCGCTTTCGTCCGTGAGGTACCGGCGTTTTGGGATATCGACGCGGCGCAATTCTGTCTATCATCGCCTTGGCGCTCGCGGGCTGCCAAGGCGGCGGGGCGAATCCGCCCCCGTTCAACTCGGGCAATCCCGCACCCACATCGGCCACGCAGAGCCAGACCGTAAGTCCCTCGGGCGGATCCGTCACGACGACGCTCGGCACGGAAACGGTCAAAGTCATCGTCCCTGGCGGGGCGCTAAGCGGCCCCGCCACGGTGACCCTCACGGTGTACGCCGCGGGCTCCTCGCCGAAGACGCTGCAGTCGTCGGGGCGCAAAGTCCAGACCATCGGCAGCGGCGCCGCGCTCGTCGCGGCGTTCTCGGTCGCGATTTCCGGCGCGACGCTGCTCAAGCCGCTCCAGGCATCCGTCACCACCGTAGCCGCCCCGAGCGGCTCGATCTTCCGCCTGGCCGGATACGGCACGGCGTTCGACGACATCGACACGGCCACGTGGTCCGGCGGCGTCGCTACATCCGATCTCAACATCGCCTATCCGCGCATGTCGCTCGCGACGGCGCCTGCGGGGACGCTCTACGCGTTCTACACCGAGCCGTCAGGCTCGGCGAGCGCGGTGCCGACCCCGGTCCTCACCGCGGCGAGCGTAACGCCGAACCCCATCGGCATGTTCGGCACGGCGACGTTCACGGGAAGTGAAATGTCGCCGAACGGCTTCCCGTATCTCGACCCAACCTTCGCGTACTCGCTGAGCGACCCGACGCTGGGCACCATCAACGCGTCCACCGGTGCGTTCACCGCGGGGCCGATCGACGGGGCCGGCACGGTCAACGTGACGGACACGACGGCCGGGCGCGGCAACCCGCACGGGGGCGGTCCCATCAGCGTCACATCGCAGCGGCCCGGCAACAAGGGCGACGCGTTCAACTTTACCGGCACGCTCTCGTCCACGACGCAGCTCGTCAACAGCAACCCGACGCAGCCGCAGACGGACACCGCGAGCGTCACGCTCAACACGACCGTGACGTCCGCGCAAGTGATCGCGACGCCCGCACCGGGCATCACGACGGTCGCGCACTCCGATGAGTCGGACGCGTATCCGCTGCAAACGGTCACGACCTCGAGCGATACGGGCTACGGCTATCTGACCGGCACGTCGGCAGCGCTGCCGCCGACGTTCGTGCCGGGCACCGTGCTGATGACGGAGACGCTGGCCAAAGACTCCAACGGCTCGTCGTACGACACGCAGTACGACGTCGTGCACGGCAACGGCATCGTCGACGTACTGCCCGAGGCGACGGGTCCGTTCGGGCCCAACACCGCGGCGCTCCGCTACGTCGAGACCGACCCGGCGAACTTCGCGCGCAACCGCGTGGTCGCCGCGAACGGCTCGTACGTCGAGCAGGGCACCGATGCGTTCCATGACGTTCAGACGGCCACCGTCAACAGCGATCTCAGCGCGTCTCTGGACGCGCGCCAGTACAGCGGCTTCCGCTTCACGATGAGCGCACCGAGCGCGCCGCCCAACTCACGCATCATCTTCCGGCTCTTCAATGCGGCGGGAACCCAGCTGCAGGCGTTCAGCCTGCCGAACTGGATCCCGGCGACGCTGACGCAGCCGTCGATGGAGACGGACGTCGACAACGGCTCCAAGCCGTATCCGGCGAGCTGCAGCGTGCCCGCGAAGTACGGCACGAGCGGCAACCAGATCGTGCAGACGATCAACCGCGCCGACACCGCGTTCGGCAACCTCGAGACGCAAACCACGACCACGTACATGGCGCCTCGTGTGGGGCCCGTGTGCATCCAGATGACGGATGCGGTGCAGACGTTCTACGACTTCACGCTGCAGAACGGTTTCGTCGTGCTGGTCAGCGGGGGCACCCTGCCCATCCAGCTGACGAACATCAGCGAAACGCTGACCCTGCAGTCGGCGAAGACCGAGAGCGGTACGACCACCACCTCGATCGCGCGCGGCACGTCGTCCGGCACGCGGGCCACCGCGTCCGTACCGAGCAGCGGCTTCGCGCCGGTCTCCTTCGCACGCGCACGGTTCAACCACGCCGTGCGAGAAAAGCTGGGCGGATTGCGAAAAGCGACATTCAGTCATTCCTTCGGAAACAACGGGGTGAAGCAGCTGTGAGAACCGCACGAATTCTCGCAACCGCGGCAGCAGTCGCGATCCTCGCCGCGTGCGGCGGTGGCGGGGGTACGACGTCGAAGCCCGCGGACGTCGTCCCGCCGCAGACGCCGACGAACCAGGGCGCCGCGTCACCGTCCTCGACCTCGTTCAAATATCTGGCGAACGCGCTCAAGGGCGCGACGCTCGCCGGACCCGTCCAGCTCGGCACGATGAAGGTCGACGTGCAGATGAACCTGCGTGACGCGCAGGGTCTTCAGTCGTACGCGGCCGCCGTCGGCGATCCGAGCAGCGGGCTGTACCGCCACTTCCTGACGCCCGAAGAGCTCGGCTCGCGCTTCGGCGCCACCGACGCCGATTGGAACGCCGCGATGGCGTACTTCACCGCTGAAGGCCTGCAAGTCACGGGCTGGAAGCAGAAATCGGTCATGCGTGTCGTCGGGCCGCAGGCCAAGATGGAGCACGCGTTCGGAACGACGTTCGCGCTCTACCACTTGCGCAGTGGCGACGCGTACGGACCCACGGCGCTGCCCCACTTCTCCAAGCCGCTCGCGGTGCACTCGGTTACGCAGATCGTGTTCAACCCGAGCTGGATGAAGCGGAACTCGGTCGCGATCGCGCCGCACGGCACGACGCCGGCCTTCAACTTCGGCATTCCGCCGCAGCAGATCGCCGGTGCGTTCGACTACACCGGGGCGTATGCGGCGGGCTACACCGGAACTGGCGTCAACATCGGGATCATCGGAACCGGTCCGATCGATTCGCGCGACTACACGGCGTTCAACTCGCGCTTGAACGCGGGCTGGTACGACGGCTCCGGTACGTTCCACCCGACCGCGAACACGATCACCCAAGTGAACGCTACCGGGACCGCGAACGTGAACGGCGGCGCGCTCGCGACGCCGCCGCCCGTGACGGGGCCGTGCAACGGGCCGCTGCCGGGCTGCAACCCGGAGGACTTCGAGGCGCAGATCGACACGCAGCAAACCGCTGCGCTCGCTCCGACCGCGAACGTTCTGTTCTACCTCGCGTACGTGCCGCACGAGACGTTCGGCACCACGCACGACTTCGGTCCGCGCGAGGGCATCCAAGAGGTCAACGACGAGGTCCAACAGGCAATCAACGACAACCAGGCCGACATCTTGTCGCTGAGCTACGGCCTCGCCGAGCAGTACAGCGACTACACGCTGCTCGACGAGACGACCTACGATCCGAACGGTACGGAGCCCGTGCAGTTCGCGATGCTCCAGGCGCTCGGGATCGCCGTGTTCGTGTCGTCCGGCGACGCCGGCGCACAAGGGTGCGCGCGTCCGTTTGCGGGCACCGGTCCGGGCGTCGCGAGCCCCGACCAGCCGTGCGTCAGCGCACCGGCGGTCGACCAGAACGTCACCAGCGTGGGCGGCATCACCGCGCCGATCGACGAGTCGAGCCACAAGGTCGGCCCGTACACCACATGGGGCGTGCAGACCGAGCACGGCTTCGGCGCCACCGGCGGCGGGCTGTCCGTGGCCGTCCCGAAGCCAGCCTATCAGGTCGGCGCGGGCATCACGGGGACCAAGCGCAACCAGCCGGACGCCTCACTTGACGCCGACCCGGCGACCGGCGTCGCCGTCGCGGTGAGCACTGCTTTCCCCGGCGGCGGCTTCGGCGCCGCCGGCGGCACCAGCGTCGCAGCGCCCGAGATGGCGGCGATGTGGGCGCTCGTACTCGATGCTTGCAAGAAGACTGCCGCTTGCGTGGCCAAGGGGTCGGGAACGCATCCCTACCGCATGGGCAACGCGGCGCCGGCCTTCTACAAGATCTACAACGACACGACGCTCTACCCGGCGACGTTCCTGGATATCGTCGACGGCAACAACGGCGTGCGGCCGTGCAGCGTGAACCCGGGTCAAGTCGGCCCCTGTCCCAACCCCTCGCCGACGATCGACCCCGGGTTCAACGCCGGAAAGGGCTACGACCTCACGACCGGAATCGGCGTGCCGTTCGGGCGGCACCTGATCAAGTCGGTGGTCGGCGTCTGACCCGACTACCCGCTCGAGCGAGCACGAGAGGCGCCGGGACTTCGGTCTCCGGCGCCTCTTGCGCGCGGTGATAGAATAGGATGGCTGTGAAGACCAAGGGTCACCCCAAATGGTATCCGGAAGCCCACGTAACGTGCGCTTGCGGTGCCCAGTTTACCACCGGATCGACTGCGCCGAGGATCAGCGTCGAAGTCTGTTCCAACTGCCATCCTCTGTGGACCGGGCAGCAGAAGTTCCTCGACACCGCCGGCCGCGTCGAGAAGTTCAATCAGCGCGCCGCCATGGCCGACAAGAAGAAGGCGGAAGCCGCCGCGCGCAAGTCGCGCAAGCAGGCTGAGACGACCGAGGCCGCGCCGGCTTCGGTTTAGCGACGCTCGTTCGAACCCGGGAAGCGCGCCGTCATTCGGCGCGCTTCTTTCTTGCCTGATGCAGTACAACGACCGCCTCGAGACGCTCTCGAACCGTTTCGACGAGATCGACGCCGCGCTCGCGGACACGAGCGGCGGCTACGATCAGACGCGCGTCACGGGGCTGATGAAAGAGCGCGCCTCGATCGAGCCGACGGTCGCGGCGTTCCGCGATCTGCGCGCGCTGCTGCGCGAGATCGCGGACAACGACGCGCTGCGCGCCGACAAAAGCGACCCCGAGCTCGCCGCGCTCGCCGAAGAAGAAGCACCCACGCTGCGCGAGCGCCTTGGCACGCTCGAAGCGCAGCTGCAGGAGCTGATGCTGCCGCGCGATCCCGACGACGACAAAGACGTGTTCATCGAGATCCGCGCGGGCGCGGGGGGCGATGAAGCGGGCATCTTCGCGGGCGATCTGCTGCGCATGTACACGCGGTTCGCGGAGTCGCGCAAGATGCGCGTCGAGCTCCTCACGGAGAACGAGAACGAGGCGGGCGGCTACAAAGAGGTCGTGATCGGCGTGAAGGGCGGCGAGCCGTACCGCTGGTTCAAGTACGAGTCGGGCGTGCACCGCGTGCAGCGCGTGCCCGCCACCGAAGCGCAAGGCCGCATCCACACGTCGACCGCGACGGTCGCGGTGCTTCCCGAAGTGGAAGACGACGGCGAGATCGAGATCCGGCCCGGCGATCTGGAAGTCGACACGTTCAAAGCGTCGGGCGCGGGCGGCCAGCACGTCAACAAGACCGAGTCCGCGATCCGCATCACGCACAAGCCGTCCGGCATCATCGTGTCGTGCAGCGAGGAGCGCTCGCAATTGCAGAACCGTGCGCGCGCGATGGACATGCTGCGCGCGCAGCTCGCCGCCAACCAGCGCCGCGAGCGCGAGGAGTCCGAAGCCTCCCTGCGCCGCAGCCAAGTGGGCACGGGCGACCGCAGCGAGAAGATCCGCACGTACAACTACCCGCAGGACCGGATCACGGACCACCGCATCAACCAGAGCTTCCAGAACATCAAGGCGATCCTCGACGGCGACATGGAAAAGCTGATCGTCGAGCTGCAGAAGTGGGAGAAAGCGCGACTGCTCGCCGGCGAAACCACCGCGGCGTGACGATCGGCGAGGCGCTGCGCGACGCCGCCGTGCGGCTCGAGCCGGTGGGCGGCAGCGGTCGCCTCGACGCCGTGTTCCTGCTCGCGCACGCGGGCGGCGTGTCGCGCGCCGAGATGCTCGCGCACCGCGAGCGCGAGCTTTCGGCGGACGTCGTGGAGCGCTTCACCGCGCTCGTCGAGCGGCGCGCGCACGGCATGCCGCTCGCGTACGTCACGGGCGAAGCCGGTTTCTACGGGCGCATGTTCGGCGTCGACGCGCGCGTGCTCGTGCCGCGGCCCGAGACGGAGATCGCGGTGGAGTGGGCGCTGAGGCACCTGCGCGCGATCGGGCGCGAGAACGGCACGGCGGCCGACGTCGGTACCGGCAGCGGCGCGATCGCGATAACGCTGGCGTGCGAGCTGCGCGACCTCGGCGTGTACGCGAGCGACGTCTCGCAGGACGCGCTGTCCGTGGCACGGCACAACGCGGCGCGCAACGACGTGTTCCAGCACGTCACGTTCGTGCACGGCGATCTCGCCGAGCCGCTGCTGCAATTCGCGCCGTTCGACTGCGTCGTCGCGAACCTGCCGTACGTTCCGGCGGCGGAATGCGCGCCCGCGCCCGACCCGGTATCGTTCGAGCCGCTCCTCGCGCGCGACGGCGGTCCCGACGGTCTCGCGCTCTACCGCCGTTTCGTCCGCGATCTTCCCGCGCTGGTCCCGCCGCGCGGCATCGCTATCCTCGAGGCCGCGCCGGCCAACGCGCGGGCGCTCGAGCAGTTGGTCCGCGAGGCGCTGCCCGTAGCGGGCATCGAGACGATACGCGACTACGCCGGCCTCGACCGTCTCGTGATCGCAGTCGTCCCGCCGGGCGATCGCCTTTCCTGACCGCACCTCCGAAGGAACGGTCCTCCGCCTCACTAAGCTAAGCGGTCCAACACCCGTTTGCGGAGGATGCCCGTGGCTGAGAAGGATGTCGTCGAGGTCATCTATGGACGGTCCCACAAGTTCGAGATCGTCCGGCGCTCGACGTACTTGGTCGGCATTAAATTCGACGTCCTCCGGGACGGCAAGGTGTTCAGCAGCGACTACTCCTCGTTGGCCGACGCGGTGGCGAGGGCCAAGAAGGAGGGCTAGCGGCGGGGACGCGGGCGTACCTCGGAGAAGCGCAGCATTCCCCATGGCCAAGTTCATCTTCTTCACGGGCGGCGTCGTCAGTTCGCTGGGGAAGGGGATCACCGCCGCCTCCTTGGGGCGGCTCCTGAAGAGCCGGGGCGTCTCGGTGTCGATCCAGAAACTGGATCCGTACATCAACGTCGACGCCGGCACCATGAACCCGTACCAGCACGGTGAGGTGTTCGTCACCGACGACGGCGCCGAGACCGATCTGGACCTCGGCCACTACGAGCGGTTCATCGACGAGACGCTGACCCACGACAACAACGTCACGACGGGTCAGATATACAAGTCCGTCATCGAGAAGGAACGCCGGGGCGACTATCTCGGCGCGACCGTCCAGGTGATCCCGCACATCACGAACGAGATCAAAGCGCACGTCACGCGCGTCGCCGAGCGCAGCGGTGCGGACGTGTGCATCGTCGAGGTGGGCGGAACGGTCGGCGACATCGAGTCCCTGCCGTTTCTCGAAGCGATCCGCCAAGTGCGGCACGTGGTCGGCGAAGAGAACGTGATGTTCGTGCACCTCACGCTGCTGCCGCACCTCGGCGCGGCGGACGAGCTCAAGACGAAGCCCACGCAGCACAGCGTGCGCGAATTGCGCGCGATCGGCATCACGCCCGACGCGATCGTGCTGCGCACCGCCAGCTCGCGCCCGATCCCGATCGAGCTCAAAGAGAAGATCGCGCTGTTCTGCGACGTCGCGACCACCAGCGTCGTGCAGAACTCCGACGCCGCAACGATCTACCAAGTGCCGCTGAACCTCGAAGCTGAAGGGCTCGCCGACATCGCGGTGCGCAAGCTGCGGCTCGAGACGACACCGGCGCAGCTCGAGGACTGGGCGTCGATCGCGGACCGCATCCAGAACCCGGGCGGGCGCCTGCGCGTCGCGCTGGTCGGAAAGTACGTCGAGCTCAAGGACGCGTACATCTCGATCAGCGAGGCGATCGCGCACGCCGGCATCCACCACGACGTCGCCGTGGACGTCGTTCGCGTCGACTCCGAGCGCATCGAGGCCGAAGGCCTGGGCGCGCTCGAGGACGTCGACGGCGTGCTCGTTGCGCCGGGCTTCGGCGCGCGCGGGGTGAAAGGCAAGCTCCTCGCGATCCAGCACGTGCGCGAGAAGAAGATTCCGTTCCTCGGCATCTGCTTCGGCATGCAGCTCGCGTGCGTGGAGTTCGCGCGCAACGTATGCGGCCTGCACGAGGCGATGACGACCGAGGTGGACGAGACCAGCCCCGATCCGGTGATCGACTTCATCCCGGAGCAGCGCAATCTCGACCTCAAAGGCGGCACGATGCGCCTGGGCGCGTACGACTGTTCGCTCGAAGAAGGCACCATCGCCGCGCGCGCATACGGCGAGACGCGGATCAGCGAGCGCCACCGCCACCGCTACGAGTTCAACAACAAGTACACGGCGCTGTTCGAGGAGCACCGCATGGTGTTCAGCGGACACCATCCGCTCGGCCGCACGTCGCTGGTGGAAGTGATCGAGCTGCCGGAGAGCGTGCACCCGTGGTTCGTCGGAACGCAGGCGCATCCGGAGTACAAGAGCCGTCCCAACCGGCCGTCGCCGCTCTACCGCGAGTGGATCGGCGCGGCGCTCGAGCGCGCCCGCATGCGCGCCGGCTCCGGCGACGGCGCGCTCGTGCACCACTGAACGCCGCCGACATCACGGTCGTCGTCCTGGCGCGCGACGAAGCGGCGCGCCTTGGACGGCTGCTCGCGGAGCTTCCCGCGGGCGTGCGCGTGTTCGTGCTCGATGCCGCTTCGAACGACGACACCGCGGCCGTCGCGCGCGCGCACGGCGCCGACGTCGAGACGCGCGCGTGGAAAGGATTCGTGAACGCGCGCCGCTACGCGCTCGGCCGCGTCGCGACGCCGTGGGCGCTGATGCTGGACGCCGACGAGCTGCTCGACGCGGCGCTGCGCGAGGCGATCGTGTCGGCCCGCCCTTCGACGGGCTCGGGACAGGCCGTCGCGGGGTACAACCTGCGCCGCGTGACGATGCTGTGCGGGCAGCCCGTGCACGCGGCGGGCTGGTCGAACGAACGGCTGTTGCGCCTGTTTCGCACCGACCGCGCGCGCGTCGCGGCGAACGAGGTGGGCGCCGACCTGCACGAGCGCTGGATCGTCGACGGCCCGATCGCCGATCTGCCGGGCGCCATCCTGCACGACTCGTATCCGACGCTCGCGTCGTACCGCGCGAAGTTCGACCGCTACACCACCGTGGAAGCGGCGGCGCTGCGCCCGTCGACGCGCGCGTATCTGCGCGCGCTCGCGACGATGCCGCTGCGGTTCGTGTGGTCGATCCTGCGCTACGGCGGCTGGCGCGACGGCTGGCGCGGCCTGTTCGTGGCGTGGGAGAGCGCACGCTACCGGGTGGTCGTTCGCGCGAAAGCGCTGCGCCGCGTGGCGATGACGCGACCGGACGCGGCGCCGTGAGACCAGACGTCGCGCTGGACGTGCGCGAGACGTCGCACACGTCCGCCGGCATGCTCGC
>JAXDMB010000261.1:0-2603 GCA_034666325.1 Vulcanimicrobiota bacterium | reverse complement strand
TCCTGCACTGGCACCGTCGGCCGCGACTCGACGTAGAACACAGCCGGAAACGGATCGTCCGGTCCGGCGTTCGGGTTGTCGCGCCGCTCGACGACGCCGAGCTCGCCGAAGTGGTCGATCATCTTGGTGATCTGCATGATGTACGGCGCTTTGAGATCGAGGCCGCGCAGCCAGTTCACGCGCGTGTTGAACGCTTCGAGCCGGTCCGCCATCGGCAGCGCCGTGTCGACGACACGTTCGAAACGTCCTTGCGTCAGGACGTGGTTGGGCACGCGCGACGGCCAGAACGTCGGGATGTACGGATCGACGTCGTCGTCGTATCCCGAACGGCAGCTCGCCGTGTCGGTCTGCCACGGCGCCGCCATCCATTTCGACACGTCGCCCGGCCCGCTGCACGCGAGCGGTCCGTCGTCCGCGAGCGCCAGCGCGGGCGTGAGAAACTCGCCGTATTCGGGCTCCGGCAGGCCCGCGGGCCGTTCGCGCAACCGGAACGGCGCGCGATACAGCATGCCCTGGCGCATCGGCCACGTCATCTCGCAGCCCGGATGGAACGGCCCGCCCATGCACCAGTGCAGCGCGGAGCGGTCGAGCATCTCCGGCTGGTCGCCGAGCGCGACGTCGTCGAAGCTCTGCGGCGCGGCGTTCGCGGGATCGTAGTCGCCGGTGAACTCGCCGTCGCGCCAGGCCGCGAGATACCGCAAGTTGGTCTTCGTGTACGTGAAGTACTCGTTCGGGTTCGGCGTGAAGCTGCCGAACGCGTCGCCGTACATCGGCGGCCAGCGCAGCGGCGGCTCTTTGCGCTGGTCTTTCTCGACTTGGCGGAACAGGTAGTAGATGTCGCGCCGCAGCTCGGCGTACGGGTCTTCGCCGTTGTCGCCTTTGGGCTGCGCGATCTTGCGCATCAGCTCCGGATCGTTGAAGTCGTACGGCGCGCGCCAGCCGTACCGCACGTAGAAGCCGTAGTTCACCCACTGCGTGTCGGTGAGCTGGCGAAAGAGCGGCAGCAAGTTCCGCGTGAACGACGGTGTGGACACCGGCGGGAACCACCAGCCGACGTTCGTGTCGTAGATCACGTCGTACATCGTCTGCGGCGACACGATGTCGGGGCCGTAGTTCGGCGGCGCGGTGACGACCCACGCGGGATCGACCGCAACGTCGCGGTCGCCGATGCGCACGGTCGCGTGCACCGGGCCGTCCGAGACGTCGTCGTGCCAGCCCGCGTTGTTCGCGAACGTGATCGGCTGCTTGTCGGGATAGAACGTGTCGGAGACGCCGCGCCCGCCGAGGAACAGCAGCCGGCCGGCGTCGTCCGTGCGCAGCTCGCCGAGATACACCGGCTTGTCCCAGAACGTTCCAGTGTCGAACGCGGCCGGCGCGGCGAGCGGCCCGCGAACGGTGCGCGGGCCCGGATCGATCAGCAGCCGCTCGCGGTCGCGTCCGGTGATCGCGGCGTTGCGGCGCGCGGCGACGGCGCCCATCGCGACCGGCGTGTCGATCGGAAAGAGGTCGAGCGCGAAGTTGAAGTCGTACCAGGACGACTTCTTGTTCGCGACGTGCACCGTCCACGCGATCTCGGCTTGCGCGCTCGTGATCTCGCCGACCACGTTGCCGCGCGCGTCGTAGCCGTAGATGCGAAAGCGCGCGGCTTGGCGTTTCAGACGGCCTTGCGGGTCCTTGTAGCCGCCGGGCGGCGCGGGCGCGGGATGCGCGAGCTCCGGCCCGATGAAGTACTCGTCGGGACTGTTGCCCACGCGCGCGATGCCGATCGCCGGATGGATCTTCGCGCTCACGATCTCTTGCACGTTCACGTACACCCCTTTTGTCTGCATCGAGCGGTGCGGCAGTAACCCGCCCGGCCCTTGCGAAGGGGCGGAGCGATGAGCACCGATGCGACGCGCGGTTCGCCCGGCCCCGCCGCGCCGCACGACGTCGCGGTGATCGGCGGCGGCCCCGCGGGCGCGGCGGTGGCGCGCGCGCTCGCGCTGCGCGGCCGCGACGTCGTTCTGCTCGAAGCGACCGCGTTCGACACGCCGCGCTTCGGCGAGACGCTCGCACCCGAAGCGAACCCGCTGCTGCGCGAGCTCGGCGTGCTCAACGCGCTCGCGGCGCCGGGCGCGCACGGCTTCCCGGGCGCGGTGGAGTCGCCGGGCACGATCTCCGCGTGGGGCTCGAGCGTACCGCAAGAAACGGACTTCGTCGGGAATCGCCGCGGAAGCGGCCGGCACGTTGACCGGAACGCGTTCGACGCGCTGCTGTGCGCAGCCGCAACGGACGCCGGCGCGCGCGTGCTCACGGAGACGCGCGTCTTGCGCTGCACGCGCGGCGCGGACGGAAACTGGCGCGTCGATATCAGCACGGCACCGCGAACTGCGCTCTGCGCACGCTTCGTCATTGATGCGAGCGGGCGCAACGGTTTTCGGCTCGACGGTGACGGCGGGCGGATCGTGGACGACGCGCTGGTTGGGATCTTCTTGCGCGTAGGGCATCACGGCGCCGCATCAGGAGACGTTGAGGGATCGAGCGACCTGCGCACGCTCGTCGAAAGCGCTCCTGACGGGTGGTGGTATTGCGCGCCGTTGCCGTCGGGAGAGACCGTTGCCGCG
>JAXDMB010000260.1:0-4778 GCA_034666325.1 Vulcanimicrobiota bacterium | reverse complement strand
GCAGCAGCTCGCGCGCGGCGAGCACCATCCCCGGAGCAACGACGTCGATCGGTCCGCGGACGCGCGCCTCCGCCCCGGCCTCAGCGACGGGCGCGGATACCTCAACGAGCTCGAACGGGAGCAGCCCCACCGGCGCACACGCGAGCATCCACCCGAAGCGCCGCATCGCGCCGGAGTGCGCGGCACCGCCGATCACGCCGATTCCCTCGCTCAGCGCTGCGCTGAGTCCGCCGAACGCGCCTTGGAGCGGGCGTGCGCCCGGGCCCAGCAGCAGCACGTACGGTTCGGTGCACGCGCGCGCCGCGGCGGCGACGGCGTGCGGGTCCGTGACGGGCACGACAGCGGTCGCGCGCGCGCGCGCTTCGCCGGGATCGCTGCCCGGCGAAGCGAGGATCACGAATCGCACGCTAACCGAGGACGAACGAGGCGAGCTTTCCGGCCTCGGCCAGGCGGCCGGCTTCGAGCAGCGCCGTCGCGAGCCCGACGGTCGCGTGGCGGAGCATCGACTCGTCCGGCGCCGGCAGCGTGCGGACTTTTTCGAGCGTCGCCACCGCGGCGTCCAGGTCGCCCGAGCGGCGGAGAATTTCGGCGCGCAGCGCCAGCGCCGCCGTCGCGTGAACGTCCGCAGGCACGACGTCGGCGAGGTGCGAGAGCGCTTCGCCGTCGCGGTTCAGCCGGGCCGCGGCCAGTCCGGCGTTGTACGAGAGGATCGCGTCGCCCGGCGCGAGCTCGAGCCCGGCGCGCGCGGCGGACAGCGCGTCTTCGAGGCGGCCGTCCTCGAGCAGGCGGTGCGACCGGCGCCCGAAGTCGGAGATGCCGGTCATCGGCGCGTGCAGCTCGTCCGCGCGCAGGCTTGCGGCCTTGCCCGTCTCGCCGCGCGCGTCGTAGAGATCCTGCAGGAAGCTCAGCGCGAGCCCGTAGCCCGGCGCGATCGCGAGCGCGCGCAGCGCGTACGGTTCCGGATCGCCGAGACGCTCGTCGCGTGTGGCGCCCGCCGCCGACATCAGCAGATCGCAATACGCGGCGTCGGCGACGGCGTCGCGGCGCTGCTCGATGCGGTCGAACGCTTCGGCGAAGCGGCGGCGGCGCATCAGATAGTTCACGTACTCGACGAAACCGGATTCACCGGTGCGCTCCGCGCCGTCGCGGAAGAGACGTTCGGCGTCGTAGAAGCGGCCGATGCGCTCGTACGCGTTCGCAGTGAGCCCGCGCAGCAGCGCCGAGTCCGGCTTGTTCGCGAGCGCGCGCTCGAACCACAGCACCGCTTCCTGCATGCGGTTCTCGCGCACGAACGTCGATGCGATGTTGAGCTGGGACTTCCACGTGAAGATCTCGTCGTCGACCATCGCGAGGGCGGACGACGCAGCGCGGCTCGCGATCGCCTTCTCGTACTCGGCGCGCGACTCGTCCCAGCGCTTCTGCAGCGTGAGCAGGTGCGCGCGCGTGAAGATGACGTTCGCGTGGCCCGGCGTCTCCTCGAGCGCGCGGTCGATGACCTCCATCGCCTTGGACACGTCGCCGCGGCCGTCCGCATACGCATAAGCGAGCATCACGTGCGCGATCGGGTAGAACATGCGCCGCGGACCCGGCATCGCGAACATCTTCTCGAGGACCTCGATCCCCGTCTCGTGATCGCCGGCCGAGATCGCCGCCGTGCCGAAGTTGAACCACGAGAACGCGTCGTCGGACGCTTCGCGCAGCGCGCGCTCGAGCAGCGGCTGGTTGCGCGCGTTCTTGCCGCGCGCGTCGAGGATCTCCGCCGTATAGCCCTTGTGGCGCACGGCGATCGGCGACACGACCGCGAGCAGATGGCGGCCGCCGTCGACGACGAGGCTCTCGTGGATAACGTTGCGATAGCGGATGCGCGGCGTCGTCGGGAACAGACGCGGCAGGATGTGCGTCATCGTCGACGCGGCCCCTGATGCGTCGTCCACGAGGTTCGCGATCTGCACGTACACGCCGGTGAGCTCGGCGGGCGTCTCGCGCAGCGCGCGCAGCAGCGCGAGCGACTCGTGCGCGACTTCTTCATCGGCGTCCAGCACGAGCGTCCAGCGGCGCGTCGCGAGCGCGAGCGACTCGTTGCGCGCCCAGCCGAAGTCGTTGCGCCACTCGCGGTGGATCACGTTGGCGCCGAACGACTTCGCGATCTCGACGGTGCGGTCGGTGGAACCGGTGTCGACGACGTTGATCTCGTCGACCACGTCGCGCACGCTGGCCAGGCACTCGGCGAGGAATCGCTCCTCGTTCTTCACGATCATGCACAGGCTGATTCCGGCCGGGAGCTGCACGTGCTCGCTCGCCGGGACGGGCAAGTTGAACAGCAGCCCCGTCTGCGCTTGCGCGAACGCGTTCTCGCTGAAGTCTTCGACGATCTCTAACGGCACGGTTACACCTCTCCTCCGTACCTGTATCGGACGGGCGCGACGAAAAAAGAGAAAGGACCCGCCGGAGCGAGCCCTTTCCCTTTGCTTCCGAAGACCGCGAAGGTCTTAGCGGAAGAGGCTGATGACCGACTGCGCGTTCTGGTTCGCCTGGGCGAGAACCGACGTACCGACCTGCACCAGGATCTGGAGCTTCGTGTACTCGGTCGTCGCGGAGCCGACGTTGAGATCGCGGATCATCGACTCGGACGCCTTCAGGTTGACCGAAGCGACGTTGTCGTTGTTCATGTCTTCCTGGAGCCGGACGATCGTCGCGCCGAGCTGCGCGCGCTGCGCGAGCACGGTCTGCAGGGCGTTGTCGATCTGGCCGATCGAGTCTTCCGACGCGAGCGAGCCCGACGAGAAGTTGCCGTTGCTGATCGGTCCCAGCAGGTTGACGTTGGCGATGCGCAGCGAGTTGGTCGACGTGTTGATGAAGCCGACCTGGATCGTCGCACCTTCCGCCGCGCCCGACTGGAAGTTGAACGCCGGCGCGGTGGGGTTGGACGCCGCCGCGACGTACTGGCTGATCTTGATGAACGAGGTGACGCCGACGTCGAGCGTTCCGACCGCGCCGAAGCCGATCGTGACGTTGTCGATCGAGACCGCCGCCGCGACGCCCGACGCGTTGAGCGCGAGCACGGTCGTGCTGACCGAGTTCGCCTTGCTGTCGTAGAACGAGACGATGAGTCCCTGCGTCGTCGAGGTCAGCTGCGCGACCTGGACTTCGATCGTGCCGTCCGCCACGGACACGTCGCTCGCGTTGAACGAGACCTGCGTCGCGTCGACGAGCGTGCCGCCGGCCGCGAGGTCGGAGTTCGACGTGATCGTCGCGTTGACGTCGACCTGCTGCTGGAAGCCCGCGTGCGAGCCGTCGAGCAGAGCCTGGCCGTTGAAGTTCGTGTTCTGCGAGATGCGGTTGACTTCCAGCAGCAGCTGCTGGACTTCCGACTGCAGGTTCTTGCGGTCGGCCGCCGACGTGATGTCCGAGGCGCCTTCGACCGCGAGGGTGCGAACGCGCTGCAGGATGTCGGTCGTCGTTTGGAGCGCGCCCTCGGCGACCTGAGCCGCGTTCGTCGCGTCCTGGACGTTGCGCGCGCCCTGGTCGAAGCCGTTGACCTGCGCCTGCAGGGATTCGGCGATGGCGAGACCGGACGGATCGTCCGCCGCGGTGTTGATGCGCAAGCCGCTCGACAGGCGCGTTACGGCCGTCTGCAGCGATGCTTGGTTACGATTGAGATTGAGGCTCGCGCTGTTTGCCAACAGATTGTTGGCGATTGAAAGCCCACCAATTCCCGGCATGTGTTTCCTCCATGATCACACGTGTGTCGGACGGGTGCTTCCTGACCCGTCCTCTGTGGAGAGTTCGGCGGAAAGGAGGGACGACTTTAGCTCTTGGCGGGCGGTCTGCGTCCCTTTGCGCCGAGGTCCGCGACCTTCGCGCCTTCAGCGGGTTTCGCGCCTTCGGCAGGCGGCGGCGCGGGCTCGCCGGCGGCGGCCCGGTTCGTGCGCTGGATCTCTTCGTACACCTCGGAGCGGTGCACGGGAATGGTGCGCGGCGCTTCGATGCCGAGCTTCACCGTGTCGCGATCGACAGCGACGACGACGATGCGGACGTCGTCACCGATCATGATGGCTTGGTTGAGCTTGCGGCTGAGGACTAACAGCGAGGACGCCCTCCGTGGCTAGTACGGAGGGCGCCTTTCCCGGTGTCTGTTCTACGCTCCCGCCGTCGCGGCCGGAGCTTTGCGCGGGATCGGCGTTCGGACGGAGTACCCGCCCGTCTCCAGCGTCACTTGGCGCGCCTGGCGCGTCCGCAAGTTCACGATGATCGGCGCGAGCAGGTTCATCGTCATCTCGGCGGCTCCCGGCGTGACCACCACGACGCACAGCGTCGCGAAGTCGTCGGGGCTGTTCAGGTCGAGCGAGCTGATCGCGTACGGCGGCAGATGCGGGGCGTACTCGGCGAAGATCTGCCAGGGGTCGGCCGTCGGGAGGGCGACCGAGTGGACGTCGAGGCTCTGCAGCCACACGAACTTCTCCTGGCCCTCGAGATTCAGCGCGATGAAGCGCCGCAGGGTACCGAACCCGGGGAGGCCCCACGGAAACGTCAGCACCTCGGACTCGCGAAAGGTGCACGTTCCGAACCGCGGCAACTCGGCGGTGATCTCTCGGTCGGTGGTGTCCACCATGGTCTCCGTCACGCTCAATACAGCCTTTAGCCTAGGTAGTCGAAGAGTGTTTTTGACTCGAGCTTGGTCGTCGTCGAGTACGCGGCCTGAAGGGCCGTCTGCGTCAGGGAGAACTTCGACACCGCCGCGGCGACGTCCACGTCCTCAATGGCAGACTCCATCTTCT
>JAXDMB010000259.1:0-6896 GCA_034666325.1 Vulcanimicrobiota bacterium | reverse complement strand
CGTATTACAGCCCGTCGGACAACGAGATCGTGTTCCCCGCGGGCATCCTGCAGCCGCCGTACTTCGGCCCCAACGCCGATGACGCGGTGAACTACGGCGCGATCGGCGCGGTGATCGGCCACGAGATGACGCACGGCTTCGACGACCAAGGCCGTCAGTTCGACGCGCACGGCAATCTCAGCGACTGGTGGACGCCCGCCGACGCGACCGCGTTCAAGTCTCGCGCGCAATGCATCGTGGACGAGTACAACGGGCTCGAGGTGATTCCGGGCGTGCACCCCAACGGCACGAACGTGCAAGGGGAAGCGATCGCGGATCTCGGGGGACTCACGATCGCCTACAAAGCGTTCGAGCGCACCGCGCAGGCGAAGGCGCATAAGCCGATCGACGGCTACACGCCCGAACAGCGGTTCTTCCTCGCGTACGCGCAAGTGTGGCGCGGCGCGCAGACCGAGGCGATGATCCGCCAGCTGGCGATCACCGACCCGCACGCGAACGGCAAGCTGCGCGTGATCGGCACGCTCTCGAACATGCCGGAGTTCCGCGCGGCGTTCAAGTGCGCGGCCGGCACGAAGATGGTGCGCGCGAACAGCTGCCAGATCTGGTAGCGCCGCAGCCGCCTTAGCTCTCCAGCCGTTCCTCATCGGCAGCGTGCCGCTCGATTAGCTTCGCGAGAAGCTGCTCGAGCTGCCGCTGCTCGGCGGCGGAGAGCACGCCGACGAAGCGCTGCTGCGAGCGGGCCACCGCCGGTGCGATCGTCTGCAGCAGGCGGCGCCCTTCCGCGGTGATGCGCAGCCGCTTCGTGCGCTTGTCGTCGCGGCGGTACTCGCGGTCGATGAGCCCGCGATCCTGAAGACGCTCGAGCACACTGCCGACGGTCGAGCGGTCGAACGCAACCGTGCGGGCGAGCCGGGTCGCGTCGAGGTCGGACGTCTCCGCGATGGTCGTCAGTGCGGCGTACTGCACGGGCGTGATCTCGAAGTCGCCCACCTCCTCCGCGAAGAGGGCGACGGCGATCTGATTGCACCGGCGTATCTGGTGCCCGGCGAAGGCCAGCATGCGTGCGAGCGACATGCCGTTCACCTGCGGCGCGGCGGCCTCAGCCTCCGCCTGCCTGTATTGACAGCGTGCAGATAGACAGTATACTGTCAATCTAACCAAAGCACGGCGAGCCGCGAACCGCGGCGAGGTGAGCGATGCAGCAGTTGACCGTCCCGCGGCCCGTGGCCGGCTCCGTGAGCGCCGGCTCCCGCACGGGCATCCCCCAGGCGTTTCTGCCGGACCATTGGTACGTCGCGGAGCTCGGCGCGGCGGTAACGCGCACGCCGGCTCGCCGGGTGATCATGGACCAGCCGATCGTGTTCTATCGCAAGGAACACGGCGGGATCGTCGCGCTCTACGACCGCTGCCCGCATCGCAGCTATCCGCTCTCGCGCGGTGAGGTGCGCGGCGACGCGCTCGTGTGCGGCTATCACGGCTTCACGTTCGAGCCGAGCGGCGCGTGCATCGACGTGCCCGGCCAGGCGAACGTGCCGCGCGCCGCGTGCGTGCGCTCGTATCCGGTCGTGGAGAGCGGTCCGTTCGTGTGGATCTGGATGGGCGACCCCGCGCAGGCCGACGCGTCACGAATCCCCGATCACGGTGCGGCGTGCGACCCGGCGTGGGTCACGTTCACCAACAGCGCGACGGTGAAATGCCGCTACGGGATGCTGCTCGACAACTTGCTCGATCTTTCGCACGAGACGTACATACACCGCGCGACGATCGGGACGCCGGATGTCGCCGAGACGCCGATCGCCACCGAAGTGGACGGGCTGACGGTGAAGGTTTCGCGGCACATGCGCGACGCCGCGTGCCCGCCGTTCTATGCGAAATCCACCGGCATCACCGGCAATATCGACCGCAGCCAAGACATCGCGTTCTTCGTGCCGTCGTTCTACGTGCTCGCGGTGCGCATCGCGCCGGCCGGCGACGAGGGGCCGGGCTTCAACGCGAAGATCATGTACGCGATAACGCCCGAGACGAAGCGCTCGACGCACGACTTCTGGGCCGTCACCCGCGACTTCGCGACCGACCAGAACTGGGTGACCGAGTCGATGGCGCGCATGCAGGACGCGATCGTGCAGGAGGACGTCGTCGCGCTCGAGGCGCTCGAGCTCGACTACCCCGAAGGCCGCGTGCCCGAGGTGAGCATCAACATCGACCGCGGCGCGCTCCAGGCGAGGCGCCTCATTCACCAGCTCATCAACGAGCAGACCGGATAGCGCGCACGGCGGCAAGACGTCCCGCCCGCGCGGTCGAATACCGGACGACGTGAAAATAGTGGTCTGGGGTTCGGGCCCGATATACGAGGCGGCGCTTCGCGCGTGTCTGCGGCACGAGATCGAGATCGTCGAGGATGTGGACGATTGCGACGTGCTGTTGCTCGCCAACTACACGCGGATTCTCAAGGAGGCGGATCGCGCGCGGCCGCGCGCCGGCGCGCTGTGCTTCCACCCGAGCCCGCTGCCCAAGCACCGCGGGCGTGATGCCGTGTACTGGACCGTCAAGATGGGCGATCCCACGTGCGGCGTGTCGTGGTTCTGGATCGACGACGGCATCGACACCGGCGACATCGCGGGCACCGTCGAAATCGCGCGGCCCGACGCGCGCCCGCGCGAGCTGTACGAAGAGACGCTCGTTCCGCTGGGTGAGATGCTGCTCGACACGCTGCTGGGCCAGTTCAAGCGCGGCATGTTCTCGCGCTTCCCGCAGGACGAGCGGCTCGCAAGCTACGAGCCGCCGCGCCCCAAGCCGGCGCCGTCACTTGCAGCGGCAGTCGAACCATAACGTCGCCGGCGCAGCATCACGATGCCCCCGCGCATCAACACTCGGTTGCGGTGACTACGCTGGGTCGATCGCTAGCGAGATGATTCCGACCGCGAGCTCGCGGTCGTCGTTCAGGCCGATCGAGCGCGCGATAGCGGGTTCGAGGCCTTCGATCTCGATGAGCAGCTCCGAGCGGTTCGCGGCGAGCGCGGCCGGCAGCGCGAAGTCATAGCGGCGCGGTCCGCCGGCGCGCTCCTCGATTTCCGCGACCGGCTCGCCGTTGACGCACACGCGCGCTCGTGACACCGCGCGTGCGGGCTCGCCGAGCAGGTGCACGAGCTCGAGCGACAGGCGCATGTCGTGCGAACCGATTCGTTCGTCGGGCGCGAGGGGCAACGTCACGCGCAGCGTGCCGCGCGCCCATGTTCCCCAGCCTTCCCGCGGATACGCTCCGCCGATCCTATAACGAAACGCGTTGCCCCAGCGCGAGAAGAGCAGCTTCTCACCCAGCGCGTAGGTGTTGTTCGGGCTGTACGCGTGCACCGGAATCGCCTTCGCGAGCTGGCGCATCTCGAGCATCGTGCGATCGTGCGTCGCGAGAAGGCTGCGCCGCACGAGCGCTTCGCGCCATGCGGGGTCCGGCAAGCGCGCTGCGAGCGGCGCAAGCTCCGCGGCGCGCCGCATGCCGTTCCACGACGGCGGAATCGCCGCCGAATGCAGCACGCCGGGCCAGGTGTGCGACGCATAACGGCACCACGGCTGCTCGAGAAACTGCAGCCAGAAGAAGAGATCGGAGTGCGTCTCCTTGGGCGCGGGACGCCAGCCGTGCGGTAGACGGCGGTACGCTTCCATCGTGTGGCCGCCGCTAGCCAGTCCGAAGCCCACTTCATTGCGGCGCATGCGTTCCAGCGCGTGCGGATCGCGGCGGACGTCGAACATCACGGCATCCGCATGTCCGTCTGGCGTCACGTCGACCTGCATCGTGTGCGCGAGATCATGATCTTCCAGCATGCGCGCGAGCGTTTCGAGATGGTCCGGAAACCACAGGTCGTCGTCGCACTGATACGCGATGTTGCGCCCCTGCGCGCTCGCGAGCGCCTCGTGCCGGCTCAACTCGCCGTGGCGCTCGCCTTTGGGCTGGGGAAGGTACCGAATGCGCGGATCGCGCTCGGCGAGCGCCGCGACGATCTCACCGGTGCGCGGCGGCGCTCCGTCGCCGACCACGATCACCTCGAAGTCTTGCACCGTTTGCGCGAGCACGCTGCCGAGCGAGAACCACAGCGTCTCCGCGTGATCGTGCGTCGGAACGATGACGGTGAACTGCGTCATGCACTCTTCGCGAGCCCGGCCAGCGCGCGCAGCTCAGCGACCGCGCGAACGATGCGCAACCCGTCGGCCGCCGAGCTCTTCGGCGCGGGTCCGCTGCCGCTGACGAACGCGACAAACGCCTTCAGCTCCACCGCGAGCGGCATCGTAGTCTCGATCGTGCGCAGCTCCGGTTCCGGCGCGGGTCCGCAAAGGAGCGCGGCGTCCGAACGGTCGATGCGCAGCACGTCGTCGTACGCGCCGCCGAGCGTCGCGACGCCGTCGTGGCACCGCAGCTCCACGGATCGCAAGCGCTGCGGCGATCGCACGCTCAGCTCGAAGCGCAGCCACTGCGCGCCCTGCAGCAGTCCGGTGAGCGCGAGCAGTCCACGTTCGCCCACCTCGGCCGCGGCGGCGACCGGCCGCGGCAGATCGCCGAGGATCTCGAGCGCGATCGAAAGATCGTGCGGCAAGAGAATCCACGCCGCGTCGGCGTCCGCATGCGGGTGGCCCCAGCCGATGCGTGTCGTCACGACGCCGCTCACCGCGCCGAGCTCGCCCGAGCGCGCGATCTCGCCGAGCGCGATGACGCCGGGATGATAGCGCCACTTGTCCATCACGAACACACGGTCGCCCGCCGCTTCCACGACGCGCTCTGCCGCGGCGACGTCGTCCGTCAGCGGCTTCTCGCAGAACACCGGGATGCCGAGCGGTGCCAGCTGCAGCACGACGTCGGCATGCGTCGATGTCGGCGTCGCGACCACCGCGCCGTCGACGGCGGGCAGCGCGCCGATCGAATCGACGACCGCATCGGCCGTGCCGTCCGTTGCGCGCGCGACGCTGCGCGGATCGCGCGCGACGACCACGACACGCACGCCGAGCGCCTTGAGATCGCGCAAGATATACGCACCCCACCGGCCGCAGCCGACCAGCGCGATGCTCAGCACCGTATCCTGCGCGCGCGCAATTCCTCCAGGAGCACCGCGAGCGGCTGCGCCGCCGCGTCACGCGCCGACAGCAGCGGCGACGTCACCGGCCACTGCAAATCCAGCCCCGGGTCGTCCCACCGGCAGCCGAGCTCGTCCTCCACGGGATCCCAGTACGACGTCACGCCGTAGCTGAACGTCATCTCGTCGAGGAAGCAAAAACCGTGCGCGATCCCGGGCGGAATCTTCAGCAGCGCAGGCCGTTCGCTTGAGAGCTCGACGATGCGCGACGTCTTGAAAGACGCGCTCTCTTCGCGAAGGTCGCATAAGCCCACCACCAACGTGCCGGCGATCGGCACCACGTAGTCGGCATGCCGCACGTGCACATGAACGCCGCGCAGCGTGTTGGGACGCGACCGGACCAAGTTCCATTGCACCGGGCGGTCGTCCACCCAATCCTCGCGGAACAGCTCCGTGAGGCTGCCTCGCGCGTCGGTATGGGTGTGCAAGGTCACGAGCTCGATACCGTCCACTGGACCCCCCGGAGCGCGGTCGTTCACCCATCTGGCAAATGCGACCGCTCGCCCGGAAAACCTCGCTTCAACCGTAAGCTTTCAGCAAGGAGCCCGGTCGCATCTGGCGGAGGTATCGGCATGAGCTCCACGATGACGGCACCGCCGTCCGGCGCGATCCAATCACCGGGCGACATGGTCGAATACTATTTCGAACAGGCGTGGAGCGACGGGCTTCCCGTCGTACCGCCGACGCAAGCGAAGATCGACGCGGTCGTCGACGCGCTCGGCGGCGATCGCGACTATCCCGAAGCCGTGATCCCGCCGCGGCGCGGCACGCTCACGCGCGAGATCCTCGCGATCAACATGGTGATGGCGGGCTGCAAACCCGAGTACGCGCCCGTCGTGCGCGCCGCGATGCTGGCGCTGTGCACGAAGCAGTGGAACCTCAACGGCGTGCAGGCGACCACGCACATGGCCGCGCCGCTGCTGGTGGTGAACGGGCCGATTCGCAACGAGATCGGCATGAACGCGGGACACAACGTGTTCGGTTCGGGCAACCGCGCGAACGCGACGATCGGCCGCGCGATTCGCCTCATCCTGCTCACGGTCGGCGGCGCGACGCCCGGCGATCTGGACAAGAGCACGCTCGGCCATCCCGGAAAATACACGTACTGCATCGCCGAGAACGAAGAGCTCAGCCCGTGGGCGCCCTATCACGTCGAGCACGGCATGTCGCCCGAGGACAGCAGCGTGTTCGTGATCGCCGCCGAGCCGCCGCACAGCGTGGTGAACCACGTCGCGAACGACGCGCAGGGCGTGCTGGACAGCATCGTGTCGGCGATGAGCACGATCGCGCACAACAACGCGGTGGCGAGCGGGTCGTGCGCCGTCGTGATCGGGCCCGAGCACGCGGCGACGATCGCGGCATCCGGCTTCAGCCGGCTCGACGTGCGCAGCTATCTCTGGATGAACGCCGGCAACACCTGGGGCGAGGTCAGTTTCAACGACCGCTACGCGGGCGGCGGTAAAGTCTACAACAAGGCGCTGCCGGCGTGGTACAAGCGCGAAACGGACGCGCGAATCCCGATCGTCCCGACGCCGGATGACATCCATCTCTTCGTGGCGGGCGGCGCCGCCGGCCGCTTCTCGGCGTTCATCCCGGGCTGGGGCCGCATGACGAGCCCCGTGCTGCGCAAGATCGACGGCAGCGCGATTCCCGAAGGAGCGGTCTGCGCCGACGGAACCTGCGCGCTGTGAGCGAAGGGAACGGCGTGAGCACCGAAGACGCCGCCGCTGCTGCCGGCGCATGTCGCATCTACGATCCGCGCGGCGTCGTGCACGC
>JAXDMB010000258.1:0-11456 GCA_034666325.1 Vulcanimicrobiota bacterium | reverse complement strand
GCTCCGATTGTAAGTCGGCTCAATCAGCGATGGTCGCTTGATTTCGTCCATGACGCCCTGAGCTCCGGACGACGAATCCGGACATTGAACGTCGTTGACGACTTCTCGCGCGAGTGCCTCGCAATCGAGGTCGACACGTCGCTATCGGGCCAGCGTGTCGTCCGGACTCTCGACGCGATCGCGAGCGTTCGAGGTCATCCTGAAACGATCGTCCTGGACAACGGCACCGAGCTGACGAGCCTCGCAATGCTCTGCTGGGCGCGCGATCGACGCGTGCGGCTGCACTTCATTCAGCCTGGGAAGCCGACCCAAAACGCACACGTCGAGAGTTTCAACGGCCGCTTCCGCGACGAGTGCCTGAACGAACACGAGTTCTCGACGCTCGCCGAGGCCCGGGCGCTAATCGCAGAATGGCGCCTCGACTACAACGCGAGCCGACCACATCGAGCCCTTCAAAATCGTACTCCCGAGGAGTTCGTCCGCGAACTCCAAAGCATCACACCTCCGCACTTATCGGCGGCCTAACTGAGGGCTACCCGTCAATCGGCGGCTTCATTAGCCGCTATAATTCCTTCACGCTTGAACGTAGAAAGGAAGAGCGCAATGCTCAAGCTGCGAAGCGCCGACTCCGTTTCTTACTCTTCGCAGAATTTGTAGCTTATGGCCCCTTCTCTGGAGGTATATCGCTCCGAGATATTGAGTTATTGGAAGAGGCTCATCGGCGGCTACGAGAGCGTTGGAACGATGACACGTTAATTCTTGCCTTTGATGAAAATACTACGAATCGATCGATGCCGCAATCAATCAATCAGACCGAACAATACCACGTATACGAACGATGGTGGACGCGGTGAAGTCTGCGATTACACACCCTCGCACTAACGAGCTTGGCGAGCCGAAAGCGATTCTCCGCGAATTCATGCTCCAGTATGCGGAGGATGTAGAGGCGGTTATCAGTCTGTATATTCGTGTCTTCGAGTTGCTGGAGCATCGCCATAGTATCGATCGCGCGAGGGAGTTGCTGGACTTTCATACGGAACGAATTGCTGAGTTTAAGGCAGAACGAGGTGATGAAAGTCCTTAGACTGAGGTGCGGCTGTTTCCTTGGCGCATAACAGTGCGCGGAATCGATGAGCAAGTCTATGAGGGTTTCATCCACATTCACTACGGGACGGAAGTCGATCGCTGACCGTGCAGTCACGCGACCGAAATCGTCGGTCGAGAACCGCTATGTCGCGCGCGGGCTCAGGCACAAACCTTTCTAGATGTCGAGTAGCGTCGCGATGAAGTTTTTTGCAGAGCGGATCGATGTCGCGTCCGCTTCTTCGGCGAATTCGGCTTGTCGTTGTCGCCAATCGACGCTCTTAACGTGATCCGATAGTATCGCGCCCTTGATTGCTCCGCCGGATTTGAGTTGAACTTCGAATGGATACCCTTTCACGCGTGACGTGATCGGGCAACCCACCACGAGCGACGTCTTATCATTGTACGCGCTCGGCGTCAACACAAGAAACGGTCGCCGGCCCGCTTGTTCGCGACCAGCTTGGGGATCGAGCGACAACCACACGATGTGCCCTATGTCCGGGACGTAATCCGTCACCAGCGCTCGCGCTCGGCCATGTCATTAAACTGCTCATCATGGCGATTCTCGGCCGAAATATGTTCGATGAGATCGTGCAGCCGCCGCGGGGCTGCGCGCTTTACCCATATCGTTGCGCCCTCGACCGCCATGTCGACCGGACTGCCGTCTTCTAGACCGATGCTTTTCGCAATAGCACTGGGAATGCGGATAGCTAAGCTGTTTCCTGCCTTGAAGACGCGTGCGTCCTGGAAAACGAGCTGCTCCCACGTCGAAGAGGCCAAGCGAACGAAGTCGCCTTCACCTGCTCGAATACTCGGCGGCAAGGGGTACGGGTTTCCGGGGCTGTTCATACAATGTATATACTACGGTGTTGCCCCTTGCGTCAAGTTCAGGCAGACGAATGCATCTGAGCGAGCACCGAGCCGCTGTCCCAGTACGCGCGGAACTCCGCGACCTTCCCATCGCGCAGCCGGAAGAACTCTGCGAAACGGATCTGGATCCGGCGGTTTGAAGGCGGCAGCTCTTCGCCGTGCGGCGCCGTGAACGTGCCGGTGTGCGTTCCTTCACCCACGTGTTCCGTCGCTACCCAGTCGCCGCTCGCGACGATCAGGCCCGGCGTGGCGGTCGAGTCCGGCAATGCGGTCGCGAACGGGCCGATCCACTCCATGAAGCCGTCGAAGCCGTTGTACGCCCGGCCGGATCCCATGTCGGTCGTGACGGCGTCGGGTGCGAACAGCGACGCCAGCTTGGGTATGTCGCGCGCGTTGAACGCGTCGTAGATCGAGCGGACGATCTGCTCGTTCGTGCCGAGCTCTGCATGCATCGAAGCCCTCCTTCGTGGGCGCGCTGTGTGTGTGTTAGGCGGGGGTCACCTCGGCCGTGGCGACGGCGCGCGCCGGTGCGGCGTCGCCTATTTCGGTGATCGTCTCGTACTCAGCTTCGCTGATGCGTGACGGCGACGTGCGCATGAACCATGCGTATGCGGCGCCGGCCACGATGATGCTGAAGAACCAGCCGCCCGACCACAGGAAATGCAGCGGCGCGAGCCAGAGGCCGATCAGCGGCGGGATCCAGCCGACGATCAGCGCGCCGATCGCGCGCAGATTCCAGCCGCCGGCGTAGTCGTAGCGGCCGTTGCGCGAGTAGAGCTGGAACAGATCGAGGCGCAGCTCGCGCACCAGCCAGTAGTCCGCGATCGCGATACCGTCGAACGGGCCGAGCAGCGTGCCGTACGTGCCCAGCCAGGTGAACACGTACGTCGCGAACGTCGAGAGCACGTACCACGGCTGCATCAGCAGCGCGAGCAGTCCGGTGAGAATGGCGCCGCCCGCGAACGTGATCCGGCTCGGCCAGAGGTTCTCGAACGCGCGCGCCGGCGCCATCACGTTCGCGCCGACGTTGATCGTGATCGACGAGAGGATCACGATGATGCCGCCGATCAGCACCACGATGGTCGGAAACTTCACGATCAGCTCGACCGGGTTCCACAGCGCTTTGCCGTACACGGCGAGCGTCGCGGATGTCACGGCGATGCCGATGAACGAGAAGATCGCCATCACGAACGGCATCACGAGCTGGCCGCGCAGCTGCGCGCGCTGCGACACCGCGTAGCGCGAGTAGTCGGGGATGTTCAGCGCGAGCGTCGCCCAGAAGGCGACCACGCCGATGACCGAAGGCAGGAACGCCGCCCAGAACGCGCCGCCGTGCAGCGTCGCGGGCGCGGACAGCATCGGGCCCACGCCGCCCGCCGCGCTGAGACCCCAGGCGAACAGTGCGACCGCGGCAACGGCGAGCGTCGGTGCGGCGATCGCGGCGAGCCGGCCGATCGCCTGCGGGCCGCGCATCGCGATGCCGACGTTGAGCACCCAGAACGCGCCGAACGCGAACCACTGATGCGGCCCGAAGCCGGACCATGCCGGGATGATTCGCGCGAGGATCGCGTCGAGCGCCAAACCGCCGAACCACGAGTTGATCCCGAACCAGCCCGCGCCAATGACGGCGCGCGCCAGCGCCGGTACGTGTGCACCGCGCGTGCCGAACCAAAGCCGCGCGAACACCGGATACGGAAACCCGTAGCGCGTTCCCGCGTGCGCGACGAGCAGGATTGGCACCAGCACGACGCAGCTTCCCGCGAAGATCGCGAGAACCGCCTGCCACCAGTTCATCCCCAGCGAGATCATGCCGCTGGCGAGCGAGTACGTCGGAATGCAAAGACACATCCCGATCCACAAGCTTGCGAAACGCGACGCACCCCAGAAGTGCTCGCCGCGCGTGCACGGTTTGAGGTCGTCGTTCCACAGATCGGTGCTCGCCGACGCCACGCGCGCCGCCTCATCCGTGAGCGTGACGATGCCGTCACGTTCAACCTGCGTCTTCACCGGACGGGCGTCCGTACTACACTTCCACCATCGCGCCGTATGTCTCCGGGCGGCGGTCGCGGTAGAACTGCCACGTGTTGCGGACCTCTTCAATCAGGCGGCGGTCCATGTCGCCGATCACGACCTCGTCCTTGTCGCGCGAGCCCGTCGCGACGAACTGGCCGCGCGGGTCGACCAGATACGACTGGCCGTAGAACTCGCCCATGTTCCACGGCGTCTCGAAGCCGACGCGGTTGATCGCGCCGACGTAATATCCGTTCGCGACGGCGTGCGCCGGCTGCTCGAGCTTCCAGAGGTATTCGGACAAGCCGGCGACGGTCGCGGACGGATTGAACACGATCTCCGCGCCGTTGAGGCCGAGCAGCCGCGCGCCTTCGGGGAAGTGGCGGTCGTAGCAGATGTACACGCCGATCCGCGCGAACTTCGTTTGGAACGTCGGGTAGCCGCTGTTCCCGGGCTTGAAGTAATATTTCTCCCAGAAGCCGCACCCCGCCGGGCCCGCCGCGACTTGCGGCAGATGGTGCTTGCGGTAGAAGCCGAGAAACGAACCGTCCGCGTCGATCACGACCGCGGTGTTGTAGTACACGCCGCTGATCGTCCGCTCGTACAGCGGCACGACGAGCGCGATGCCCAGTTCGCGCGCGAGGTCTTGCATCAGGCGCGTTGTCGGCCCGTCCGGAATGTGCTCCGTCGCCTCGTACCACTTCGGCGTCTGCTCGGTGCAGAAGTACGGTCCGTAGAAGAGCTCCTGCAGGCACACGATCTGCGCGCCGCGCTGCGCCGCCTCGCGGATCATGCGCTCGTGCTTCTTCACGGCCTCGCGCTTGTGGACTTCCACGGGCTCCGCGCCGTCGGTGTCGTGATGCGCCTGGATCAAACCGATGCGGACGATGTTGCTGCTGTCGCTGTTGTCGCTCACGACGTTACCTCTTCACGATGACGCGGCCGAAGACTTAGAGCTGCACGGGGCGGAACGGCGAGGACTTCTGGTGGATGCCGAAGCCCGGCTCGCCGACGAAACTGTCGCCGTCCGCGACCTTGCGGCCGCGCGAGAACACGTAGCGCGGCCGGCCGCGCACGGTCATTCCCTCGAAGATGTTGTTGTCGGCCTTCATGTGGTGCGTCTTGGCCGAGATCGTGCGCTCCGCGTTCGGATCCCACACCACGATGTCGGCGTCGCTCCCGACCGCGATCGTACCCTTGCGCGGAAACAGGCCGAACAGCTTCGCGGGGTTGGTCGATGCCAGCGCGACGAGCTGGTTCAGCCCGATCACGCCCTTGTTCACGCCGTGCTCGTACAGGATCGCCACGCGGTCCTCGATCGTCGGCGCACCGTTCGGGATCTTCGAGAAGTCGTTCTTCCCGAGCTCTTTCTGCCCGCAGTTGTTGAACGAGCAGTGATCCGAGCCGAACGCGTGCAGCTCGCCGTTCTTGAGCTTCTTGAGCAGCACTTGCTGGTTCCATTTCTCGCGCAGCGGCGGCGACATCACGTAATTCGCGCCGGCGAAGTCCGGGCGGTCGTAGTCGTCCGCGTCGCACACGAGGTACTGCGGGCACGTCTCGCCGTAGATATGGAGCCCGCGCTTGCGCCCGTCGCTGATCGCGTCCGCGGCCATCGCGCTCGACACGTGCACCACGTACAGCGGTGCGCCCGCCACCTCGGCCAGCCGGATCGCCCGCGACGTCGCTTCCGCTTCCAACTCCACCGGCCGCGTGAGCCCGTGATATTTCGGCGCCGTCTGCCCCGCCGCGAGCGCCTCTTTGACGGTGACTTCGATGACGTCGCCGTTCTCGGCGTGCACTTGCACCAGACCGCCGGCTTTCGCCGCGGCTTTGAGCACTTTGAAGATCGTCTCGTCGTCCACTTGTAGCACGTGCTTGTACGCCATGAACACCTTGAACGAGTTCACGCCTTCCCGCACGATCATCTGCGGGATCTCCTCGATCGTTTCGGGCCGCCCGTCGGCGATCGTGAGGTGGAACGCGTAGTCGATCGCGGCTTTTCCGCCGGCTTTGCCGTGCCACGTCTTCACCGCGTTGGCGAGCGTGTCGCCCTTCTGGTGCAGCGCGAAGTCGATGATCGTCGTGGTTCCGCCGAGCGCCGCCGCGACGGTGCCGCTGGCGAAGTCGTCGACCGTCGTCGTGCCGCCGAACGGCATGTCGAGGTGCGTGTGCGGGTCGATGAAGCCCGGGAAGACGTAGGCCCCCGACGCGTCCACGATCTCCTGGCCCATCGCCATGATGGTCGTGCCGATCGTCGTGATGACGCCGTTTTCGATGAGGACGTCGGCCGCAAAGACGTCGGTCGCCGTGACGACCGTGCCGCCTCTTATGATGGTACCGATTGTAGTTTCTCTCTCCAGGTGTGGACGGTGTCGCCGGCGTCGACGCGCACCATCTCGATGCAGTCGATCACCGGGCACACCATCTGGCAAAGGTTGCACCCCACGCAGTGCTCTTCATCGACGACCGGGTTGAGCCGCGGGTCGGCTGGCCGGTCGATGCACTGGTGCGCCGCGTCCTCGCACGCGATGTAGCACTTGTTGCAGCGAATGCAGGTTTCCGGATCGATGCGCGCCACGATCTTGTAGTCGAGATTCAAGTCGTTCCAGTCCACGAAGCGCGGCACCGTCTTGCCGATCAGCTCGCGCACCGATGCGATCCCGCGCGCGTCGAGGTAGTTGTTGAGCCCGTCGATCATGTCCGCGACGATCCGGAAGCCGTGGTGCATCACCGCCGTGCACACCTGCACGCTCGTCGAGCCCATCAGCATGAACTCCACCGCGTCGCGCCAGTCGGAGATCCCGCCGATGCCCGAGATCGGGATTCCGACCTGCGCATCTTTGGCGCACGCGCCCACCATGTTGAGCGCGATCGGCTTCACCGCCGGGCCGCAGTAGCCGCCGTGCGACGACTTGCCGTCCACGTGCGGCACCGGTAGCCAGGTGTCGAGATCGACGCCGATCAGCGAGTTGATCGTGTTGATCAGGCTGATCGCGTCCGCGCCGCCGCGCGCCGCCGCCCGCGCGGGATAACGCACGTCCGTGACGTTCGGCGTGAGCTTCACGATCACGGGAACGTGCGCGGCCTCTTTCACCCAGCGCGTCACCATCTCGATCAGCTCGGGATCCTGGCCCACCGCCGCGCCCTGGCCGCGCTCCGACATGCCGTGCGGACAGCCGAAGTTGAGCTCGAAGCCGTCGATCGGCACGGTCTCGCAGCGGCGCACGAGCTCGTGCCAGCTCTCGCGCGTGCACTCCGTCATGAGCGACGCGACGATCGCGCGGTCGGGATACGCGGCTTTGCACTCCGCGATCTCGCGCAAGTTCTCATCCAGCGGACGGTCGGTGATGAGCTCGATGTTGTTCATGCCGACCATGCGCTGCGCGCCGTTGTTCAAACCGGCGAAGCGCGACGTGACGTTCACGATCGGCTCGAGCGCAAGCGTCTTCCACACCACGCCGCCCCAGCCCGCGGCGAACGCGCGCATCACTTGGTAGCCGGAGTTCGTCGGCGGCGCGGACGCAAGCCAGAACGGGTTGGGGCTCGTGATGCCCGCGAGATCGATCGAGAGGTCGGCCATCAGCGCACCTCCGCAGCCGGCGCGGCCGCGCGCAGGAACAGGTCGGCGCTGCGCGCCGCCACCTTGCCGCGCTGCGCGGCCTCGACCACCATCGCGTCGACGCCGCCGGGCTTGAACATGCAGTCGCCCGCGGCATAGACGTTGGGCAGGTTCGTGCGCATCGCGTCGTCCACGACGGCGATGCCGTTCACGTCGTGCATCACGCCGAACGCGTCGAGCAGCGCGGTGTGCCGCATCTGCCCGATCGCGAGGATCACCGTGTCGACGGGCACGACGCGCTCGGTGCCCGGCAGCGGGCGCGCGGTGCCGGCGGGATCGGTGGAGATCAGCTCGAGCCCGGCGACGCGCCCGTCCCGCACGACGATGCGCTTTGGCAGGACGTACGTGCGGAACTCGACGCCTTCCACCTGCGCGAACTCGATCTCGAAATCGTACGCCGTCATGCGCTCGAAACCGCGGCGATAGTACATCGTCACGGACGGAACGCCGAGCCGGCGCGAGCACGTCGCCGCGTCGATGGCGGTGTTGCCGCCGCCGATGATCGCGACGTTGTCGCCGAGCACGCCGACGTCTCCGCCGGACTTCGCGATGCGAATGAAGTCGAGCGCGTCCCACACGCCCGTCGCGTCTTCGCCCTCGATCCCCAGGCGCGGCACGCTGCCCATGCCGACCGCGATGACGACGGCGTCGTACTCCGCCAGAATCGCGGATGCGGTGATCTCGTCGCGGCCGGGCGGCTGCAGCACCGCGCCCGCCTTGTCGACGACCGTCACGCCGGTGCGTATCTCGACGCCGAGCGCGCGCACTTGTTCGGCTTCCCACAGCGCGATCTCCGCGGGAAGGCGGAACGGGACGATGCCGTACGTGTCCAGCCCGCCGGGTTCGGGGTCGCGCTCGAAGATGGTCACCGCGTGACCGAGGCGCGCCAGATCGCGCGCGGCGGCCAGCCCGGCGGGACCGCCGCCGATCACCGCGACGCGCCTGCCCGTGGGCGGGCCCGCTTCGAACAGCGTGACGTTCTCTCGAATCGCCCAGTCGGTCGAGTAGCGCTGCAGGTCGCCGATGCGGATGGGGTTCTCGTCCGCGTTGTACACGCAGGCGCCCTCGCACAGCTGGCTGGTGGGGCACACGCGCGCGCAGCTCGCGCCGACCGGATTCGCGTCCATGATCGTCTGCGCGCTGCCGAGCATGTCGCCCGTCGCGATACGGCCGATGAAGCGCGGCACGTCGATCGACGTCGGGCACGCGCGGATGCAGGGCGCGTCGTAGCAGTTGAGGCAGCGGTTCGCCTCGATCTGCACGTCCATGCGGGACAGCCGCTTCGCGATCGGCGGTCCCAAGCTCACTGACGGAAAAGCCAAGTCCCCTCCAAAGCCGGAGACGCTTCGTTCGAGGCGTCATTCACGGTCGGCAGTAGGCGCTCCCGGTGCATGGCGCGTACCGAGCGGGAATGCGAGCCGTGCGACTCCACGAGACCGACCGCGAACGCGGTCCCCAGAACTTCCGCGTCGAGCAGGTCGACGATCCCGCGCCCGGTCCCGGCGAGACGCTGGTGAAGCTCAGCCGCGCCGCGTTCAACCGCCGCGACGTCTTCATCAGCCAGGGCCTGTATCCGGGCATCCAGCTGCCGTGCATCCCCGGCTCCGACGGCGTCGGCACGGTCGCAGCGCACGGCGAGGGCGCGCACGGTCCCGCGGTCGGGACGCGCGTCGTCATCAACCCGACGCTGGGCTGGGGCCCGAAGCAGCGCATCTGGCTGCGCACCGCGCAAGTTCTCGGCATGCCGCACCAGGGAACCTTTGCGGAGCTGATCGCCGTGCCGGCCGAGAACGTCCTGCCCGCGCCGAAATCGCTGAGCGACGATGAAGCGGCGGCGATACCGCTCGCCGGCGTGACCGCGTACCGCGCGCTCGTGTCGCGCGGCGGCTGCACGAAAGACGACGTCGTGCTGATCCCCGGCATCGGCAGCGGCGTGCAGACTTTCGTGCTGCTGTTCGCCAAGAAGATCGGGGCGAAAGTGATCGTGACGTCCTCGAGCGACGAGAAGCTCGAGCGCGCGAAGGCGATGGGCGCGGACGTCGGGATCAACTACAAGACGTCGGAGAAGTGGGAGAAGGACGTCGCGGCGGTGGACGGCGGCCCGAGTCTCACGGTCGATTCGGCGGGCGGCGAAACGTTCGCGAAGGTGCTGAACGCGTCGCGCTACGGCGCGCGGGTCGTCACGTACGGCGGCACGCTGGGCGACGCGACGATCCGCCCCTTCTCGGTGTTCTGGAAGCAGCTCGACGTCATGGGCTCGTCGATGGGCTCGCCCAAAGACTTCGCCGAGATGCTGGCGATGTTCGACGGCTCGATCAAGCCGGCGGTGGACCACGTGTACGCGATGGACGAGGTCGCGGCGGCAGCGGAATCGGTCGCCAAAGGCGCGCAGTTCGGCAAGGTCGTGCTCGCCGTCGGCGGTTAGCTGGCGAAGATGTCTTTTTGGCGGCGCTCGTACAGCGCCATCAGCCGTTCGACGCCGCGCTCTTCGGCCGGCGGATCGACGAGCTTGCCGTCGACCGGATATCGCTGCCCGTAGCGCTTGCGGATCAGCGGGAGAAACTCTTCGTACATGTCGCGGATGCGGCGGGCGTAGCGTTCGTCGGCCTGCGCGTAGTGGCGCAGGATGCGCATGCCGAAACCGACGTGGCGGCCTTCGTCGATCTGGATGTTGCGGAAGCCCTCCGTGAGGCCCGGCATCAGGCCTTTGCGCGCGAACACGTCGAGGAAGATGTGGTAGCCGGTGTTCGCCTGGACGCCTTCGATCACGCCCTGATAGTGCACCACCGACTCGACGAAGCACATCGTGCG
Source organism: Vulcanimicrobiota bacterium (assembly GCA_034666325.1). GTDB lineage: Bacteria > Vulcanimicrobiota > Vulcanimicrobiia > Vulcanimicrobiales > Vulcanimicrobiaceae > Vulcanimicrobium. Next base: position 1,063 of record JAXDMB010000258.1, on the reverse strand, counting down.
CTCGTCGTCCGGCCATCGCAGCGCCTCCGTCAGCCGCTGCGCGCGCTCGTCCAGCGAGTCGTGCACCGGATTGGGCAGCGCCGCGCCGCGGTCGAGCTCGCCGACCACCTCGCCGAAATAGCGCTCGAAGAAGTCCGCGTGCTTGAACTCTTCGATGAGCTGCGTGCTCAGGAACGCCTGCTGCTGGGTGCTCGGCGCCGCCATCACCCAGGGCGCGAAGAGCTTGGCGACGTTTTCCTCGGCGTTGAAGAACGCGGCGCAAAAGCGCGTGAGGTACACTTGCAGCGGCCGGTCGAGCTCGGCGAACTGCGCTTTGTCGGCTGAGAGGTCGATCGCCGCGGGGTCCCAGGTGCCGAAGCGCACCGCCTTGCGCCAGAGCTGGTGAGCGGCCTCGTCCAGGCTGTCGGTGCGGGCGCCGAGGTCGGCGTCCGGAGCGGTCTCGATCGAGCGAGCGGTGTGTTCGTGCGCCATGCGGCACTGCTCGGCCCTGCCGCGCGCCGTCTCCTGTGCTCGGCGAACAGCGTTTCGCTCAGCGGAATCCCGGCCGATTTCCCTGAGGGAAACATCGTTCCGCTCCCAAAGGTCCGCCCATCGGCCGTTTCTGAACCCTTTGGCCGAAGGAGGTGACCGGTGACGATGCTCGAGACGAGCTGGGCCGCGGGCACGCGGCGTGCCGCGCGCTCGCTGCGAACGTGGCTCGACGATTTGCAAGCCGCGGGCAAGCTCGACGTCGTCGACAAGACGGTCGACCTGCGCTACGAGCTCGCGGCGATCGCGAAACGCCTCGACGGGCGCGCCGTCGTGTTCACGTCGGTCGCGGGCCACGCGATGCCGGTCGTCTCCGGGATCGTCTCGACGCGCGCGATGATCGCCGGCGCGTGCGGCTGCGACGAGCGTGAGCTCGTGCGCCGGTTCGCGGCCGCCGTCGCGCAGCCGCTCGCGACGGCCGCCGCCGCGCGCGAAGACGCGCCGTGCAAGCAGAACGTCGTGCGCGGCGACATCGACCTGATGCGGCTGCTGCCGCTTCCGGTCCATCACGAGCACGACGCGGGCAAGTACGTGA